>JAOAAK010000041.1 GCA_026418905.1 Bacteroidales bacterium
AGATGTGTATAAGAGACAGGTATGGACAAAGTGAATTATAATATTTTCCTTGATCCCACAAACAATGAAGAAGGGGGGGAACAGAAGATTTATTAGGTGATTGGTATGTACCATTAAGCCAGTCTTGCCATAATTGTTTGATTTCAAAAGTTGGCTCTATTCCCATCTTTTGGATGTGGCTTATTTGCTCTTCGTAATACTTGATAAGATTTTTAAAGGCAAATGGAATTTTTTCTTCGTCTTTGCTGAAAAAAGAAGAATATCCAAGAATAGGTTGGACGGCGTCGTCACCAGCAATAAGAATCATGTTAGTATTATCATAAAAAAGATGTATTAGACCATTTGAATTGAGGGGATAATATGAAAGTTGGTTGGATAAACCCCATTTGTATCTAAAAAAATGATGAGCTATCTTACGAGCTAATGCAGAGTCGATGGGATTGCTAAACAATAAACCAGATAAACTGAGCAATAAAGTAAAAGCTAAAGATTTCATTTTTTTTTCAAAAATAACTTTTTTGTGGTGATTGGTCAATTAATAAATGTTAGCTTGATTTTTTAATGTACATATGATGTCAGTAAATTCATCTTTAAACACGTTTTTTGCGTAGATTTGCAAAAAAGAAAGTGAAAATTCTTTTAAAGAATATCGATGTTCTTTGGCTTTCCGAAGAAGGGAATAATAAAGTTTATCCTTACGTGCGGGAGATGTTTTCTAATCCACCACGTATAGAAAATGCTTTTTTGTTCGCAGAAAACGGAGTTGTTAAGGGTTTTGGACATATGTCCGTAATGGATGTCAAAGAAAGTCATTGCGATATCGTTTTGGATGCTCGTAATCGTCATGTTTTTCCTGGTTTTTGTGATTCACACACACATGTGGTTTTTGCTAAAACACGAGAAAGTGAGTTTGTGGATAAGATCAAAGGTTTAAGTTATGCTGAAATTGCAAGACGAGGCGGTGGGATTTTAAATTCTGCACGTGCCTTACATAAGGCATCAGAAGAAGAACTTTATGAACTAGCTCTACAAAGGATAAGACAATTGATTAGTTTGGGAACTACTGCCATTGAAATAAAAAGTGGTTATGGTCTAACGACTTCATCTGAGTTAAAAATATTGAGGGTTATTCGTAGCCTTAAAGAAACATTACCTATCCCCGTTCGTTCAACATTTCTTGGAGCTCATGCATTTCCCGAAGAATATCAGAATAAACGAGATGCATATGTTGATCTGATTGTACAGGAGATGTTGCCTGCTGTGGCTGAAGAAAATTTGGCTGATTTTGTAGACGTTTTTTGTGATGAAGGTTTTTTTACACCGGAACAAACGGAAAAAATTTTCGAAACAGCTATTAAATGGGGTTTGCGACCCAAGATCCATGCTAATGAGCTAGGTATCACAGGTGGTGTAAGAGTGGCTGTTAAGTATGGAGCTGTGAGTGTTGATCATTTAGAACATTTAACCAATGAAGAAATTGATTTACTGGCTAACTCTGCTACAATTCCTACTGCTTTACCTGGAACTTCTTTCTTTTTACGTTTACCTTATGCACCTATGCGGAAAATGGTGGATGTAGGACTACCACTTGCTTTAGCGTCGGACTTCAATCCGGGCAGTTGCCCCTCTGGCAACATGCAGTTCATATGGACCCTAGCCTGTATTTATGGGCGATTGCTTCCTGAGGAAGCTCTGGTAGCCATGACCATCAATGGTGCTTGTGCGATGGGCTTACAAGATAAAGTGGGATCTTTTGCTCTTGGTAAAACAGCCAATTTTATTTTATCAAAACCTCTTCCATCTCTGGCTTTCATACCTTACTACTATGGAGTAAGTAACATCGAAAAGGTTTTCGTAAATGGATTTCCATGGAATTTAAACGAATAATAAATATGGAAAAACTCATAGAATGTGTTCCAAATTTTAGCGAAGGTCGTGATAAGACCAAAATTAAAGCCATAACCGATGTCATTGAATCGGTTAAAGGTGTTTGGTTGCTGGATGTGGACCCTGGTGAGTCGACCAATAGAACAGTTGTAACTTTTGTTGGTACTCCCGAAGAAGTACTCGAAGCTGCTTTTTTAGCTGTAAAAAAAGCATCTGAGGTTATTGACATGAGCCAACACAAAGGAGCTCATCCCCGTTTTGGGGCTACAGATGTTCTTCCTCTAGTACCGTTGTCTAACATTACCATGGAAGAAGTAGTAGAATATGCTAGGCGACTTGCAAAACGAATAGGAGAAGAGTTGGAAATACCTGTTTATTGTTATGAAGAAGCAGCATTCTATCCTGAAAGAAAGAATTTAGCCAATGTTCGTGCTGGCGAGTATGAGGGTTTGCCTCAAAAACTTGCTGATCCTGCATGGAAACACGATTTTGGTCCTGCAAAATTTAATCCTCAAACAGGGGCTATTGCTGTAGGAGCTCGTGATTTTTTGGTTGCTATTAATTTTAATCTTAATACCACTAGTGTTCGTCGTGCCAATGCTATAGCTTTTGACGTTCGCGAAAAAGGTCGTCCACTCCGTGAAGGAAATCCAATTACAGGTAAAATTGTGCGTGATGAAAAAGGTGAACCTGTTATGATTCCTGGTACTCTCAAGGCTACAAAAGCTATTGGCTGGTACATAGAAGAGTATGGCATAGCACAAGTAAGCATGAACATAACCAATATTTCCGTGACTCCTGTTCACGTAGCTTTTGATGAAGTTTGTCGTAAAGCGGCTGAACGTGGTGTGAGAGTAACTGGTGCTGAAATCGTTGGTCTAGTTCCCAAACGTGTTCTCATCGATGCAGGAAAACATTATCTCCGCATGCAAAAACGGTCTGTTGGAGTAGCTGAGGATGAGCTCGTAAAAATCGCTATTCGCAGCATGGGACTTTCCGACATCAAGCCTTTCAATCCTCGAGAAAAAGTCATTGAGTATATCATTGAAGAAAAGAAGAAAGAAAAAAAGCTTATTGATTTAACATGCAAGCAATTTGTTCACGAAACAGCCAGTGAGTCGCCAGCTCCAGGAGGTGGTTCTGTATCTGCACTTATGGGAGCTCTTGGTGCTGCTCTTGGCACAATGGTTGCCAATCTAAGTTCCCACAAACCAGGATGGGACGATCGATGGGAAGAGTTCAGTGATTGGGCTGAAAAAGGACAAAACATACTCAATGAATTATTATTTCTGGTGGATGAAGATACCAAAGCTTTCAATAGGGTGATGGATGCGTATGGTTTACCTAAAGACACGGATGAGGAAAAACAAGAGCGTCAAAAAGCTATTCAAGAAGCTATGCGTTACGCTACATCGGTTCCATTGCGTACGATGAAAAAGTCTTTAGAAGTTTTTCAGCTTTGTAAGGCCATGGTGGAAACTGGTAATCCTAATTCTCTGTCTGATGCAGGTGTTGGCTCATTAGCAGCTTTGGCTGGCGTGAAAGGAGCTTACTATAATGTTCTTATTAACCTTGCTAATATTGAAGATAAATCTTGGGCTGAAACCGTTCGAAAAGAAGCTGATGGATTATTGCAAGAAGCTCTTCGCATTGCACAAGAAATTGAGCAACTGGTCCAAGAAAAGCTCTGATGACCATCAGAAGCAAAGTCTCTTTATTCACGTAATATTACATTTCAGAAAGTTGCCTTCTTTAGTGCTTACGGCCAATTTTTAATGAATAAGTTATTGCTTTATATAAATGACAATAGGTCAATGTGTGATCTTACTGGTTTTTGTCAGGTAAATTATCAGATGAGGAAAGAGATCTTTTTTTCTTTTTAGAATAATTGTAAATTAATATTATAATGATGGTAATTAGCCATATAGGCCATAGAGTAATAATAGCTTGCACTATCCAGATGAGAATGTGCCATCCTTCGAGGAAATTTTCTTTTGCTCTTTTCCAGAAGAAAGTTTTTTTCATCTTGGGTTCGTAAAAAGTGATTGAAAGTGTTGAATACTGCACTTGATTTTGTAAGTGCGAAAGTCTTCCTTGAAGACTTTCGATATCAAGTTGTAAACTATCAATTTTTTGCTGAATTTGCATAATTTCACTAATATTTCTAGCGTGTTTTAAAAGTTCTTCATAATGTTTTTTGATTTCCTGTTTTGTTTTTAGTCTTGTTTCCAAATCGACGTATTCTTTTGTTACTTCATACACTTGAATATCCTTGTTTTTTAAAACGAAAATAATAGGGTCGAGTTTTTTGACAAAGTCATCAAACTTATCGCAAGGTATGCGAACTTCCATCGTATATTCTTTTTCATTTGCAAAATCTCGTGCAAATTCCTTGGAAATAAATCCCTGGTGAGCTCTAACTTGTTCTTCTATGTAATTTTTTGCTTCAGTTATATTCTTTGTCTCAAAAAGTAAAGATCCCTCTTTAATGAATTTACGGTCAGGTTTAAAGATTCCTAAGCCATGTTCTTCATGTTGGGAATTATTTTGATTTGAAACGACAACGTCTCGAGTTTCCTCAGTTGTATTTGTGGAATCAGTTTTATTAGCACATGATATAAGCAAAATAAAAAAGGAAATCCATAAAGAAATGCTTGCCTTCATTTTTTTATCAAAGATAATGTTTCTTTTTAAAAAATTTTTATAAATAGCTAACAAAATTTAATTTTTATTCGAATCTTAATATTATGTTTATTCTCATACCTAGGGGCAGTAAACCATGATTTTTTTGCGGATGTTTAACTAAAAATAGACTTTTTGTTGTAATGAAGTTACTAACAATTTTTAGTCTTAGAATTCCGAAAATTTTCTTTATCAAATTTTTCCAAGTGTTAATGAAAAAAAAAAACAGGCAACCATTTGGCTGCCTGTATAATTTTTAGTGATTTATTAAGTTTATTCCACTCCTTTAATTCTCATAGCAAAGAAAGTGCGGAGGACGAAGAAAAGAGCAATGGCAATAAAAATAGCTCCGATGATGTGAGAATAAGGTAGAAATGCTGGACTGATGGCGATCTCCATGGCAAGCACTCCAAACAGCGTGGTGAATTTAATAATTGGGTTTAATGAAACGGATGAAGTATCTTTAAAAGGATCACCTACAGTATCCCCTACAACAGTAGCAGCATGTAGATCAGTCCCCTTAGCTTTGAGCTCCACTTCGACAATTTTTTTAGCGTTGTCCCATGCTCCACCTGCATTGGCCATAAAAACTGCTTGGAATAATCCGAAAATAGCAATTGATATCAAGTAACTTATAAACATAGAAACAGCTTCAATATGGTTATTTTCACCAGGTGAAGAAAGGAAAGCTACACCCAATGCGAAAGAGAAAATTCCAATGAAGATGTTAAACATTCCTGATTGAGCGTATTTCGTACAAATAGCTACCACTTGACTTGACTTTTCTGCACTGGCTTTTTTTTCTGCGTTGGGATCGAGATTGATGTTTTTCTTGATGTACTGAACAGTACGTCCTGCACCTGTTGTTACGGCTTGAGTAGAAGCAGCTGTAAACCAATAAATCACTGCACCACCAAGTACAAAGCCAAAAATGGTATAGGGGTTAAGTATGCTGAGTAATGAAGCTGGTTCAACTCCTAATGCTTTTTCCACCAACAAGATGAGGGAGAAAATCATGGTTGTTGCACCCACCACAGCGGTACCTATAAGAACTGGCTTAGCCGTTGCTTTGAACGTGTTGCCCGTTCCGTCATTAGCCTCAAGGTAGTGTTTGGAAAGTTCAAAATCGGGGGTAAAATGAAATTCTTTTTCTATTTCTTCTTTGACGTTAGGAATGTCTTCAATAAGGGATAGTTCGTAAATGGACTGAGCATTGTCGGTTACAGGACCATAGCTGTCGACGGCAATAGTAACGGGACCCATTCCAAGCATTCCGAAGGCAACCAAACCAAAAGCGAAAATAGGTGGATAAACCATGTATTGTTCCAAACCATAAGTACTAGCAAAATATGCTATAACCATTAAAACTATGAAAACAATTCCTTGCCAAAAAGCACTAAAGTTCCCTGCTACAAAACCAGAAAGAATATTTAACGAAGCACCCCCACGTTTGGATGACTCAACCACTTCATTAACATGAGCGGAATTTGGGCTCGTAAAGATTTTTGTAAATTCAGGAATAAGAGCTGCACCCAACGTTCCAGCAGAGATGATGGTACTTAAAATGATCCAAAGGTTGTTCCCAAGATCTTTAAGAATAAAATAGCTAGATATATATGTGATAACAATAGATAGAATGGAAGTTAGCCAAACAAGATGAGTTAATGGCTTTTCGAAATCAAACTGGTCCTTGTTATGGTAAATGGCTCTACTGATGAGGTTGTTAATACCATAAGATGCAATAGATGTAAGAATCATTAAAGCACGCATAACAAAAATCCACATAAGCAGTTTTACTTGAATAACTGGATCGTAGACACCTAAAAGTATGAACGAGATAAGTGCTACGCCCGTTACTCCGTAAGTTTCGAAACCATCAGCAGTAGGTCCGACACTGTCGCCAGCATTATCTCCGACACAGTCGGCTATAGTACCGGGGTTGCGAGGATCATCTTCTTCTATCTTAAAAATTACTTTCATCAAGTCTGATCCTATATCAGCAATTTTGGTAAAAATTCCACCAGCAATTCTCAACGCACTAGCACCTAACGACTCGCCAATAGCGAAGCCAATAAAACTTGCTCCCGCATATTCTCCAGGTACCAATAGCAGAATAATGAGCATAATAGCTAATTCTATGCTGATGAGCATGACTCCAATGCTCATACCAGCATTAAGAGGAATGTTAAGAAGTTTAATTGGTTTTCTTTCAAGAGAAGCAAATGCCATTCGGCTATTTGAAAGTGTGTTCATTCTAATACCAAACCATGCCACAGAATAAGATCCCAACATTCCCACGACGGTCCATGCTAGAATCATAAGCACTCCCCCGATACCAAAACTGGTTTCGGTCAAGTATCCAAAATAAAATGCTACGGCTGCACCAATAAAAAGAAACAAAATCAGTAAAAACCTACCTTGACGAATAAGATATGTTTTACCCGTTTGGTAAATAACTTCAGCTACCTCAAGCATCGATCGATGTGCCGGAAATTTTTTAACACGCAAAAATTGAAATAATCCAAAAAGTAATCCCAGCAAAACAATTCCAAATCCCCAGTACAAAAGTGTTTCCTCTTTAATTCCATCAGGAACAACTAAATTAGCTTCGCTGGCTTTCGAAAGAAAAGGAAACACCAGCATCAAAAGAAACAACCACCATTTTTTCATAATGTTAAATTTTTACAAAAATACGAGTTTATTAAATTCGTTTTAAATAATAATTTAAATATATGATCTGTTAGCAGCTTGAGCAAATAACTCACAACTCACAATAAGCTGAGGCTGATAAAACCGTATGTTAAAGCTAAAATGACTTTAATCAATTTGATCATCATGAATGATCTTGCAGACTCTGCAAGGAGTGGTAGTCCGGCATGTCCTTCCTGAACAATGGAGTTTGCCATTAAGATAGGAAATGGAATAATGTTATTGGCAAAGAGAGTGACAAAAATCATGTGAGGACCTGATTCTGGTATGATTCCTATTAAAACGGCAAGGATCAGAACAATGTAAAGGTTATTATTAATCCATCTTTCAATATCAATTGCTTGGTAAAGAAAATAGAGAACTAACATGGTGGCAAAAACCCATAGCAGCAAACGAAAAAAATGTTTTTTGAAAACATGTTTCCAAACATGTTCTAAAAGAAAGTGATCGTTGACACCCATGCTGAGAAAAAACGTCAATAAAGCAAGTCCACCTAATAGCTTTTTAATATATCCTTCTACTTGTAAATAACTAACGTTTGAATCGACCTGATGACTGTGATCTGGTAAAAACAACAATGCTACAGAAAGAAGGAGAAGTATGAAAAGGATAAAAATTCTTTCAAATGAAGGCTGCCTAAGATTAGTAATACAACATTTTATAAAACCCTGCTCGTGAAAAACATCGTTTTCATGCAATTCAAAGTGAGTGTTGATTTGAAAGTTTTTGGAATACAAAACGTTGGTAATCCATCCTACTACGGTAGCTAAAACGAAAAGGCCAGCAAGCAACAATAGGGCTTTTTCGGGAAAAAGACTTAACATAACATAAGATTCATCACCTGTTGTAGCTATGAAATTAGCAAGGATAGAACCGAAATTTACGGTACCATGTGTATAGAGTGTCACCCACAGGTAACTTCCTGCACAACCTGGAAGAAGGCCAAAAAAAACGGCTATGATGAGTTGAAGCATTTTTCGCTGAGAAAACTTTTCAAGCCATTTTCCTTTGCTCAAAACGTTGACATATTCAATCAACAACATGAGCATCAGAACTACCAGTGTAATCATGAGACTTTGAATAAGCAGTTCAATAAATACTTCCATTTTTTTCGCAAAAATATCATAAGTCCTTAAACAAGATCTTTCTCATGTTGTGTACAAAAACTTTATTTTTGCGTATATGAAAAGACTTTTATTTTACTGTTTTATTGTTTGTTCCGTTATTATTTCCCATTCTCAGGAGTTACGGAAGCTTTCAGGAGATGAAATCCGTGAGGATTTATGGTTTTTCAGGATTTTGCTTGAAAAGGGGCACATTAATATACAATCGGTAGCTCAAATGCAAAAAATTGATTCATTGATAAAGATCATTGATGAAAAATATAGAACATCGGGTGCCTACCAATATGAATTTTTCTTAGAACTTCTGAAAGTTGTTCATCATGTAAATGATATTCATACGGCGGTGTTTCTTACTGAAGAAGACAACGATTATATAAAAAATAATGGAAAATATCTTCCTTTGAGTTTAAGCTATGAGAAGGGGAAGTTGTTGATAAAAGACATTACCCACTCAGAAAAAGACAAACTTATAAGACAAGAGGTAATTTCTATCAATGGAAAAGATGCTGATAGTATCATGGCTATTCTTATTAAATTCGTAAATATAGATGGAGACGATTCATTAGTGCAAAAAAAATTGGCTGCTTATTATTTTCGCTCCCTATATCCATTTCTTTTTCCCTGTCTGGATAGTAACTTAATTGTTTTGAAAAATGATACCTCTCAACTCATTGATACACTTGTTTTATTGTCATGTCAAAAGAAAGATGAAACTTCTAATAATGCAAAATCGGACAAATCAAATGATCCCAATTTTTCTTTTTTCTATTTAGATGAGGAGCGATTGGGTTATCTGAAAATTTCTTCATTCTTACCCTCTGAACTAAAGAGTTATAGAATTTTTTTACGTGATGTTTTTCATTATTTGAAAAAAAACAAAACTGATGTGCTGATTTTGGATTTGCGAAATAATAGTGGAGGACTTTTAGATTTTGCAAGGCAACTCTTAGAATACCTTATCCCCTCTGAAAGAAGATATATTGATTATGTCACCCTTCGTAACAACTTGGTCATTCAATGGGTCTTGATCAAAAACTCGTTCCTTCAACCTGAAATTACGCGTTTTATTGGTAGATTGTCTGGAAAAGCTCAACGTCACCTGTGGAGTAAAAATCTTGTTTCTACTTATAAAAATTTTCCCGTAAAATCTGTTAAACCTAATTTTTTCGTTTACACAGGCAAGTTGTATGTTTTGATGAATTCACTTTGTGCATCAGCCACAGGTGTAGTGCTCAATAATCTATATATGCGACCTAATACGATTTTTTTAGGTACTCCAGCTGCTTGTACCCGAGATGGTTCCTATGGCAATCCTGTAAGTTTTAAACTCCCTAATAGTCGGATCCGAATAACGGTGAGCAGTATCTATATCAAACAAACTGTCGACACGGCTTTTTTCAACTATAAATCATATCCTTTTAAAAACATTGTTCCTCACATCATTGTAGAAGATAAAGAATTTCCTACGAATCTTGAAGAATTATATCATTTTCTTCTTGAAAAAGAAAGAAATCATGTATTTTTTCAAAATAAACAAAAGTGAAGTTGAAATTTTCTTATATTCTGTTACTTTTAGGCATTTATCTGCATGGGCAATTACTTGATAGTATACCTTATTTTCTAGAACAGTTTAATAGGGAAGTAGCACCTGCAAAATGGGGATTGGTCATAAAACGGTTATCAGATAAAAAAACTTTTGTTTCGTTTCATGCTAACGATTATTTTGTTCCTGCTTCAATAGTTAAATTACTTACTACTTCGGCTGCATTACACACATTGGGGGAGTCCTATGTCTTTCGTACCCTTTTCTATTTACAAGGGAATAAAGAAGAAGGGAACGTATGGAGAGGAGATTTAATTGTAATTGGCCAAGGTGATCCAACTCTGGGGATGAAAGGGGTCGATACGATGTTATGGGCTGATAGTTTGGTTATTTGTTTAAAAAAAATGGGAATAGATTCCATTACAGGGGGCGTAATCGGTTTGGCTTCGTGGTTCGATTCTATCATTGTTCCCTCAGGTTATGCTACGGATGATGTTGGGAATTATTTTGGAGCTGGAACGGCTTCGTTGGTGTGGAATAATGGTCAGATTTACTTGTTTTTCAAAACCGGTAAACCTGGCGAAAAAGCTGTCTTGTGGCAAACTTTACCTTCCTTGCCTGGTCTGAATTGGAGTGTAAGTGTTATAAGTGGTAAACCGGGATCAGGCGATCGGTGTAAGGTATTTGGATATCCTTTCGAATGGAATAGAAAAATCGAGGGGACCCTTCCCCCTTATCGCGATACGTTTGTCGTACGTGCATCGTCGCCCGATCCAGCCTTGCATGCAGCTTATTCTATTCAGGAATTACTGAAAAACAAAGGAATTCGTTTTGGTTCAAAGCATAAGGGTTTTTATCACTACCGTCATTGGCAAGATACCGTTTTTTTATTTCAAGTAAAAAGTTTACCCATATATAAAATTGTCGAACTGACGAACCTATATAGCAACAACGTGCTATCTGAAACTTTATTGAAAACTTTAGGAAAGCATGCTCTTGATAATGGGTCATATGATTCTGGTATAAAATATTTGCTGATTTTTATAAAAGACACTTTGAAAATTAGGTGGACAGGCAAAATAACAGATGGTAGCGGATTATCTAGAACGAGCCAAATAACACCTCTCGAAATGACAGATTTTCTAGTGGCCGTCAGTGAGAAAAAATGGTTTCCTTTTTTTTATGAGTCACTTCCCATAGGTGGAAGAACTGGAACGTTAAAAAACTATTTTGTTTCATCATCGCTTGAAAATAACATTCGCGCTAAAACGGGTACGATGTCTGGTGTGAGATGTTTGGCTGGTTATTTTTCGTCTTCCAACCAGGTAAGTTATGCTTTTACCCTGATGATCAATGATTACAGTAAGAGCATGGCAACCTTACATAAAAAAATAGAACAATTGTTGGAAAATATTGTTAAAACGATTTCGAAATATGAGTAAAAAAAAGACCATTTTACTCACCGGAGGGAGAGGATTTATTGGCAATTTCTTATTGGATGAATTGAAAAATGATTTTGATTTTATCATATTAAGCTCTCAGCCTATTAGTGAATGGAAAGGATTTCCCGTGAGAAGTTTGCAGAACAGGGCAAATCTTTTATCGGAATCAGAGTTTAATCAATGCTTTGCTATTATTCATTTATCGGGTATCAATGTAGCTAAGAAAAAATGGACGAGGAAACAAAAACAATTGCTGCGAGATAGTAGAATTAAACCACTAGATCAACTTTTTCGGATGGTGCATAAGAAGACAGAACTTAAAGTTCTTCTAACTGCTTCTGGTATTGGATATTATGATCATACGAGTTCGGTTGTAAAATTGGAGGAGAATTCTCCTGCAGGAAAGTCTTTTTTTTCGCGACTTTGTGTAGACTGGGAAGCAGCTGCCTTTCGTTTTCAGGAAAAAGGTTTACGAGTGGCTGCTCTACGTATGGGACTTGTTTTGCATCCGTCTGGAGGATTTTTGAAACCTTTTCTAAAACTTAATCGATTCTGGTTGGCTAATTCAGTCGGAAATCCTTTAGCTTGGTTTTCATGGATTCATGTCGTTGACACGATACGAATGTACCGATTTCTTGTAGAAAGACAAGATTTAGAAGGAGTGTTCAATGCTGTTTCTCCAAATCCTCTTACGCAAAAAGACTTTATGAGAACTTTGCGACAAATTCAATCAACCAGAGTTATCATACCACCTGTACCGGCATTTTTGGTAAGGTTGATGATGGGGGAAAGAGCCAAGCTTGTTTTAGAAGGAAAACCCGTGTACCCAACTAGAATGCTCGAGGCAGGATTTGAGTTCAAATATCCTACCCTTGAGGAGGCTTTACGAAGTTTTTTGTAAAAAACGACATACCTTTACTACATCATTTATGAAAGTAGGATACGACTTATTGATAGAAGGTAGATGAGGAACAGTGTATGATTTATCGGCAAGAACTCCAAGAAGTATAGCGAACATAACCATGCGATGATCAGGTGGTACTTCAAGATAATGAGGAAAAATAAAGTTCCTTCCTGTAATGTGTAAAGTATGTGATTTATATTCAAAATGAGCATTAATTTGCTGTAAAATTGATAAAATCGATTGGAGCCGATTAGATTCTTTGTTTGTAAGTCTTTCGCAACCATGGATAACAGATTTTCCACGGGCTGCTAAAGCTAAAAGAACTACAGCTGGTGCTAGATCTGGGTAATGTGTGAGATCGAATTCAAAAGCGTAAAATTCTGTTGAGCTCAAGCTTATTTCGTTTTGACCTTTTTGCCAGGGGATGTGAATCCGACTAAAAAGGTTGAGAATAACTCGATCTCCTTGTGCTGAACTTTCGTTAAGTC
This sequence comes from Bacteroidales bacterium, assembly GCA_026418905.1. Lineage (NCBI taxonomy): Bacteria > Pseudomonadati > Bacteroidota > Bacteroidia > Bacteroidales > Bacteroidales bacterium. Next base: position 12,780 of record JAOAAK010000041.1, read on the forward strand.
CTCTTATAGAGATATTTCCGTTAATAGCAGCTGCAGAAAGCCATAAGGCAGCATGCGACCAATCACCTTCCAAAAGCAATTGAACTGGTTGATAAGTTTGAGAACACGGAATTTGAATCAGCGAATTTTTTTCATCTACTTCCACATTTACGCCAAATAATTCAAGAATTTGCTTTGTTAAATGTACGTATGGTATACTGGGAATTTTTTTTACGTGAATCTTAAAGCTATTATTTTCATTCAATGAGGGAAATGCAAGCATCATCCCACTCAGAATTTGCGATGTGTCTATTTCTTCAAGTTCAAATGAAAAATTTGTTGGTTTTCCAAGAATCCATATGGGTAAATTTTTTCCTGTAACTTTAAATGCGATACCAGCAGCTTTTAAACTTTCATGTAATGAATTCATGGGTCTTTGAAGCAGGGTTTTTTCCCCGGTGATAGCCAAGGTAGGTTTTTCAGTCAGAGATGCAATCATGCTTAAAACGCGAGCATTAAAGCCAGATTCTCCACTGTTCAATAGGGGAGGGAGTTTTCGTAGAAAATTTTGTCCGCATATTTCGATCAGATCCGGATGTATGTTCATTTCAGCACCAAGCAGTTGAAGAGCATGAATCAGATGCAATGTGTCGTCTGAATAAATAGGATGATGGAGAACACTTTTGCTTTTGCAAAAGGCAGCACAAATGAGAGCACGTTGCATGAAACTTTTAGAAGCTGGGACGTCAATAATACCTTGCAGATAAAAAGGATGAACCTTAAACATGAAAAGTCTCTTTAATTTTTTGCCATTCTGACCAGTATAATTGTCCCTCTGCTAAAGGTGTCATTCCATCGGGTGCCAAATAAATCATTCTTTCACCATTAAAAGCTGCATAGATTCGACTTTCTTTGCCCAACCTTCCCATATTAAATGCAACCAGAGCCGATTCTTCATCGTAAAGTTTTTTTATGGCCTCATTATCTTCCCATGATTTAGCCGTGAAAACCATTTTATATAGGTCAGCTTTCAAGGAGCGCATTTTTTTGAGGGTTTCGAAACCTTTCGCTTCCTCGATGGTTTGATTCGAATGATAAGAAATCATACAACGTATACCATGAGATTGACATTTTAGAATATATTCATCTGTTGCTAATTCAAAAGGTAAATCAATCATGGTAGGCCGCAGAGAAAGAAATTGTTCAAACATATCCAATTGCTGGTAAGATCTAAATGAGACTATCCATTGTATAGGCAAAAACAATAGATGAACATATTCAATCCACTGGTATTGATGAACATCAAGTCTCAATTCTGCCCACTTTTTGTCCCTCGTGATTTCTTCGTGTTTGAGGAAGTCTGAGAAAGGAAAAACAAGAATTTCTTTGATCATAAAGCGAGATGATATTCACCGGAAGACACGATGTTACTTTGATGTAGGGCACGATCAAAAATAAAAATATCCATTCGGATAGTATAACTCTGGAGGAAAAGCTTCCAATAACTTACATCCATTTCCATGGTGATTATAGCTTCAATAGGTTTTTTAGGTAAACCTTCACGAAGAATTGGAAAACGTCCGTTATATCCCTCCAATAAAGGTTGCCAAGCTCCATTTATTTTCTCGTGTATGATCACGTAAAAATTGTAGTAATACTGACTGCCAGGATTGAAAGGATGTAAGGTATCCGATTCAGAAAGGCCCAGGTCGCCATCCCCATCTTTAACAAGTATACTTAAAAATGCCAAGGAATCTTTACCATCCTTGCTTTTGAAAAGCTCAAAATTTCGAAATTCTATAAATGGTTCGATAGATAAATTATCAGTTGGTGAATGACATCCAAGAAGAAAAAAAATTAATAAAAGCCCCAAAAAAATTTGTTTCATCATAGCTGTGAAATTAATAATTTTTCTACAACCATCTAAAAAAACAAGAAATAAAATATCTTAGCAAAAATTTAAAATGTTACAAAAGATATTGTTTCTTGATATTGAAACAGTTCCGGAGTTTCCCTCCTACGAGGAATTACCTGATCGAATACGTTTTCATTGGGATAGAAAGGTTTTGTTTATCAGAAGAAACGAGAACGAAACCCCATCTGATATTTACGAACGGGCAGGAATATATGCAGAGTTCGGGAAGATTGTTTGTGTAGCTATGGGTTATGTGAATGAGCAAAACGTGGCTCGAATTCGAAGTTTTGTTAATACCGATGAAAGGGCTTTGCTTCAGGAAATTGCCGATATCATAAACCGATTTAGTCAGATTCAGTTTCTTTGTGCGCACAATGGTAAGGAATTCGATTTTCCTTTTTTGTGCAGGCGAATGATTATTCATCACATACCCATACCTCCACTGCTTAATGTTCAGGGCAAGAAGTCATGGGAAACAACGTTTATCGATACGATGGAGCTCTGGAAATTTGGTGATTACAAGCATTTTACGTCGTTGGACCTTTTGGCAACGGTGTTGGGTGTTTCTAGCTCAAAAGACGATATGGATGGAAGCCAGGTAAGGCGTGTTTATTATGAAGAACGAGATCTTGACAGAATAGCAAAATATTGCCAGCAAGATGTGAGCACTCTCATCCAGGTTTTTTGCCGTTTAATGTTCATTGACAATCCTCTCACTATTGAATTTGTTTAATGGACTACGATGTAGCAGTGATATGGAAGTGATATTGTATCTTTGTAAAAAATCATGTTTTCTACTATTCGACATTCAGTTGTTAGAGCAATTAAAGTACTAAAAGGTCTTGAATTGTCTATTGATCAGATCCAGCTTGAGGAAACACCTGAACATTTTACAGGAGATATCACGATTCTTTTTTTTCCTTTGGCTAAGATGCTAAAAGTTAATCCCGAACAATTAGCTCATGAGGTAGCTGAATATTTGCAAAATAATGATAGCTTTATTGAAAACCATCATATCATTAAGGGGTTTTTGAACATCAGACTTAAAGATCGATTTTTACTGAGAGAACTTATTCGGATGAATAACACTTTTTCTGTAGTAGCTAAACCAAAAAAGATTTTAATAGAATATAGTTCGCCCAATACCAACAAACCGCTCCATCTAGGACATTTGCGCAATCATTTTCTGGGAGATTCAATTGCTAGAATTTTGCAAAGTGTGGGTCATGATGTAGTTCGTATCAATCTTATCAACGACAGAGGAATACATATTTGTAAAGCAATGTTGGCCTATCAAAAATGGGGAAATGGAGAAACACCCGAAACTGTAGGAATGAAGCCTGATCATTGGATTGGTAAGTATTATGTTTTGTTCGAACAACAATTAAAAAAAGAAATGGTAGAGTATGGGTTGGATGAAAAAAGTATCGCTCAAGCTCCTTTGATGCAAGAAGCTTTGGACATGCTCCGTCGTTGGGAAAATCACGATGCTGATGTGTTAGAGATTTGGAATAAGCTTCGTAATTATGCTTTGGAAGGTTTTAATCAAACTTATCGACGTACGAATATACATTTTGATCTGATTCAATTCGAATCGGAATGGTACGAAATGGGAAGACAGATTATCTTGAGTGCTCTTGAAAAGAAGTCTCAGGGTTTTTACAAGGACGAGACTGGAGCCATTATGGTTGATCTTAGCTCTGAAGGGCTTGATCAAAAAGTTCTTTTACGAAGCGATGGCACATCGGTCTACATTACTCAAGATGTAGGGGTGGCAGTGAGTCGTTTTGAACAGTATCAACCCGATCAAATGTTGTACGTGGTTGGCAATGAACAAGAGTATCACTTCAAAGTCCTCAAAGCTGTCTTAAAAAAAATGGGATTTGATTGGGCTGATCGTTTATGTCATTACAGTTATGGCATGGTCGAATTACCCGAAGGTAAAATGAAGTCGAGAGAAGGTAAGGTCGTTGATGCTGACGATTTGCTTGATCAATTGCATCAAATTGCTGCTGAAATTTCAGAAAATGTTGGCAGAGCTCATGAATTGGATCCCTCACAAAAAGAGTTTCTTTACGAACAAGTAGGGCAGGCAGCGTTGAGATATTTTATATTGAAAGTCGACCCAGCTAAAAACATTATATTTGATCCCAAAGAAAATATCGATTTTAATGGAAATACAGGACCTTTTCTGCAGTATACCCATGCACGAATTCGTTCCTTATTGTCACGTGCACAAGAAGAACCCTCGTTGAATCTTATTGAGAATTTGGAAACTATGCATGAGATTGAAAGGAAGCTTTCGCTTGCTTTACTGAAAAAAGATGATGTTATTTTAGAAGCTGCTCAAAGTTTAAATCCATCTTTACTTGCTAATTATTTGTATGAGCTTGCTTCGGCCTTTAATTCGTTTTATCAGGAAGTGCCAGTTATTCGGGAGGGACAGACCGCCAAAAGGTATTTTCGCTTATTTCTTGCTTCTCAAACAGGAGAAACATTAAACCATATTGGTTCCTTGTTGGGAATTTACATGCCCGAAAAAATGTAACATCCTATGATAGATTTATCGGAAAGTCAAACCCAGTTTTTTATTTATGAAGTTATTGGATATTTAGCTTCGTTGTTTGTGGCCATATCACTTTTTATGACCTCAATCCTGAAACTGAGGTGGTATCTGCTTCTTGGTAATGTTCTTTTCGTAGTATATGGCTTTTTGATCGATTCATATCCAGTGGTTTTGTTAAATCTTTTCAATGGAGGTGTAAATACGTATTTTATTTTTCAAGCTTACCGCCTGGGAGGAAGATATGCCATATTGCCTGCACAACCTAATTCCCCTATGCTGCAACGTTTTATTGAAGTTTATATCAACGATATAAAGAAATTTTTTCCTTACTTTGAAGCACTGGAAAATGAGCATATTATCTTTTTGATTGCTAAGGGAACAGCTGTGATTGGTCTTACAGCTTTTCAAAAGTTGGAGGGTGGTAAAGCTGAAGTGGTTATTGATTACGTAGCTCCTACTCATCGTAATATGAAACCTGGCAAGCTTATTTTTCATGACGAGGATATTTTTAATATGCTGGATGTACATACTATATTAGCGCGTTATTACCATCCTTCCCATGCCCGATACCTCAAAAAATTGGGTTTTTCTTTGGTGGACAAGGACCAACAATTATTTGTTTTAAAAAAGGAATGATATGAATTTTATTGACGAACTTAATTGGCGTGGATTGATTCACGATAAAACTCCAGGAGTAGAAGAATATGTTAATAGTTCTAGAGCCACAGCTTACGTAGGTATTGATCCAACAGCAGACTCTCTTCACATTGGTCATCTCGTATCTATTATTATGCTTAAGCATTTTCAAAACTACGGTCATAGGCCAATTCTAATTGTTGGTGGAGCAACAGGAATGATTGGTGATCCATCTGGTAAAAGCAAAGAAAGAGTTTTGCTCGACGAAAAAACACTTCGTCACAATCAAGAATGCTTACAAATACAACTTTCTAAGCTTTTGGATTTTTCTTCGTCTATACCAAACTCTGCCATTTTACTTAACAATTACGATTGGATGAAGGACTATACATTTCTTCATTTCATACGTGATATAGGTAAGCATCTTACGGTTAACTATATGATGGCGAAAGATAGTGTAAGAAAGCGTCTTGATAGCGAGGAAGGCATTTCATTTACTGAATTTACCTATCAACTCGTACAGGGATATGATTTTCTTTACCTCTTTGAGAAATACAATTGTAAGCTACAGATGGGGGGTAGCGATCAGTGGGGAAATATTACAACCGGTATAGAATTAATCAGAAGAAAGCTAGGAGGGGAAGCATATGGAATAACTTGCCCTCTACTGGTCAAACCAGATGGCACAAAATTTGGCAAAACCGAACAGGGAAACATATGGTTGGATCCTCAAAAGACATCTCCTTATCAATTTTATCAGTTTTGGATAAACCTTTCTGATGATGAAGCAAAAAAATATCTTTATATTTTTTCATTTAAAGAAAAAAAATACCTGGATGACTTGATTACTGAACATAGTAATACTCCACATTTGCGTATCTTGCAAAAACATCTTGCTAAAGAAATGACTACGTTTATTCATGGTGAGGCTGCTTACAATCAGGTTGTGGAAGCTTCTGAAATTTTATTTGGTAAAGGTACTTTTGAAGCTCTTCAAAAAATGGATGAGCAAATGTTTCTTTCTGTTTTTGAAGGAGTGCCAAAGCAAGAAATTTCCAAAGAGAGGCTTTCACAAGGTTTGACCATGGTAGATTTCATTGTAGATGTCGCGAAAGCTGTCTCCTCACGTTCCGAAGCAAGAAGACTTTTAAAAGAGCATGGCTTTTCCCTCAACAAACAGAAAGTCTACGAAGAAAGTGTTGTTTCTATGAAAGATGCCATAAAAGGACGTTATCTAATCCTGCAGAGAGGAAAAAAGAATTATTATCTGATTGTCATAAAGTAAGATTCCAAAGGTTTTTTACTTAATACAATTTTCAGTGTTAACTAATTGTTAACCGTTGTTTCCTTGTTATCCTTTAAGTTATTGTTAAATTTGTACTAAATATTGTTCACATGTTAAAGGTATTTTTTTCTTTGTGCTTATGCATGTTTTATATGATGATTCAGTCGGCCATTTTATGGCAACAGGATTTCACAAACATTCCGTCAAATTTTTATACCACTTCAGGTTGGACAAGAAATAGTGGATTAACATATGCCTGTACCGGTGGAAATTATGCTTATTACACTTCATCGACCAACGCTTATTTTGTGACTAATACTTTCAATGTGCCACAAGGAAGAGGTGTGAGGTTGACATTTAATGCTAAACGTGCTAATGCTTCAGCTGGAAGCATTGATATTTACTATTTAATTACTGGAGCTTGTAGTTTCAGTACCATGACACCTCAAAACAATGGTTGGGTTAGATGGGGAACCATCACTCCTGGAACAAGTGGATGTTCAAATTTTATCCTTAATCTTGAGAGTTTCATTTCAGGAGGCCAGAACATGGCAGTGGTTTTTTATTGTCCGAATGCTAGTGGAACAAATTTTATAACCGTGGATGACATTGTCATTGACGACAATGGCCCCACGAGCAGTCCTGTTCCTAATATATCAGGAGCAACCACTTACACTGAAAACTTTACTACAAACAGATGGTATGGTCCTGTCAATTGGACTGATTATGCAACCACTGGTGTTCAAGTACCGTATCGTTCTTATAGATCAGCTTCTGATGCATATACTTACCTTTTTAACAATGGTTCTGGTGGTACAGGTAATCACAGTGGAGTTTGGGCAGATTACTATGCTGCTTTTTATACAGGATTTGAGTTTTGTAATGCTTCATCAAGGTCTCAGATCATTACAAGGGAATTAAATACTTCAGCTTGTCCTGCCCCAGAATTGAAGTTTGCGTATATAGCTAAGTATCCTTGTTCTGGAAATTATGATTATACTTTTGATGAAGATTACAGATTGTGGGCACCAGCAGTTCATGTTTCTAGCGGCCAGGGATATACATGGGTTGAATTACCTGTCAATTATTATTTTCCTGATGGGCTTTGGCATTTTGCTGCATATGCCCTTCCTTCGAGTGCTAACATAAAGTTAAGATTTTCAAGAGGAACGACCACTTGTACCAGTCCTATGGTAGGCGTAGATCACATTAAGGTTATGTGTCGAGATTGCAATATTAGTTCTCGAAGCGGTGGAACTATTACTGGAGAGACCAATCCAGCACCTAATACAAATTATACTTATACCATTACTCCTACTTTAGGAGCAACGTATTACAAATGGATGATCCGGGCTATCGATCGTGATCCACCTGTGGTTATTGAAGCTTCCTGCCCCAACGGTACAGATCCCTGTATTGTTTCTGGACAGGGGACGACGACGGTAACTATTAATTTTGGTAACATGAATGGAGAACATTTCCGTGTTATGTGTATTCCGTATGATGCTGACCCGGGAACTCTTGCCAATCCGTCGGATGCATGCTACGCAAAAATCAGTTTTCTATTGGTGAATCCTTTGCCAGTAGAATGGTCCTTTTTCAAAGTAAATGTGGTAGACCATGATGTGGTGCTTGAATGGGAAACGCAAAGCGAATTAAATAGTGATTTTTTCATTCCAGAGAAAAGCCTCGATGGCATAAATTTTTCTCCCATCGGAAAAGTTCCCGCAGCAGGATTTAGTAATCAAATTAAGGAATATTCTTTTACTGACCCAAACCTTTCGCCAGGAATGAGTTTTTATCGAATTAAGCAAGTTGACAAGGATGGGAAGTACTCTTATTCCACCACTCTTTCAGTCATTAATGAAAATCCATCTACGACCCTATTTATTTCATCACCATTTACAGATCAACTAACCATCGAAACACAATATCCTATTTTGTATCCATCGACCTTATCTATTTACGATATACACGGGAAAATTGTTTATGAACAAAAGAACCTCATTATCAATGAAGAATCATCCTTACAAATTTCTTCCAACGGCTGGAAAAAAGGAATCTACTTTGTCGTAATTCAAGGTCCATCATTGTATTTTACGTCTACCGTAGTTAAATTATAAATCGATCATTCTTTGCGTAAAAAAAATATCATCAAACACATTAAAGAGTTATCATAATTAAAATTTTATTTACTTTTGCAGAGAAAATTAGAAATTATATCAGGATGAAAAAATTATGTAAGTTTTTCTTCTGGTGGCGTTTGAAGTTGTTCTGGTAGGGGGTAGCCTGTCCACGATATATTTTTTTAACCGCAGGAACCCCTGCGGTTTTTTTTTATAAAAATTCAAAGTATGAATAAACATAGAAACATAAACAAAGATCCCCCATCGCAATAGATATAATCAAATTCCAAAAAATTTATTTCTATTGATGTTAAACCAAAAAATAAATAAATAATATGAACACAAAAATTGACAATTTGTTAGTCCGTCCAAATGAAAAAATGTTAAAATACGATGGAAGATACGGAGAATACGGTGGTTCGTATGTTCCGGAGGTATTGCAAAGTCGGTTAGATAAGCTGGCTGAAGTATTTGAGCGATTTTCAAGAGATGAAGAATTTTTAAGTGAATTGGAGTATTATCTAACCACATATGCTGGTCGACCTAGTCCGATCTATTATGCTCGTCGTCTTTCTGAATATGTTGGTTCGAGGATTTTTCTCAAAAGAGAAGACTTGAATCATACGGGTTCACATAAGATTAATAATACGCTAGGACAAGGATTACTAGCAAAAAGAATGAATGCGAAAGAGTTGGTAGCCGAGACTGGAGCTGGTCAACATGGAGTTGCTACTGCAACAGTGGCTGCATTGCTGGGTATTCCGTGTAAAATCTTCATGGGATCGATCGATTATGAACGGCAAAGCTTAAATGTGAAACGAATGGAACTTCTTGGAACCGAGGTCATACGTGTTGATCGAGGATATCAGGGATTAAAAGATGCAGTCGATGCAGCCATTGAATATTATTTTGAACATCCAGAAGCATTCTATGTGCTTGGTTCCCAGGTAGGACCACATCCGTATCCCAAAATGGTAGGTTTTTTCCAAAGCGTTATTGGTCAAGAAGCAAGAGAACAAATTTTATCAAAGATAGGAAAACTACCAGATGCCGTGGTTGCATCGGCAGGCGGGGGTAGTAACGCCATTGGAATATTTTCTGCTTTCCTAGACGATGAGAGAGTTTCTCTCTATGGTGCTGAAGGAGGTGGACTTGATATTTCAGGAAAAACAGCAGCTACGCTTACTTATGGAAAACCCATCGTTTTTCAGGGCTTTTATTCTTATTGCCTCGTAGACGAAAATAATAATCCCGTACCATCTTATTCTATTGCTGCTGGCTTAGACTATCCAGGAATCAGCCCTCAACATGCATATCTGAAGGATACGGGACGTGTTGTTTATTTTTCGATCACTGATGCTGAAGCAATAGAAGCTTTTAAACTTCTTTCTAAACTTGAAGGTATTACTCCAGCAATAGAGTCAAGCCATGCACTTGCATTGGTCATTAAGCTTTTTAAAAACGCCGACAAAACTATCCTGGTGAATCTTTCGGGTAGAGGCGATAAGGATGTTTCACGCATATAATAATGAAGTACAACGACCCTTGCTTATGTGAGGGTCGTTTTCTAACAATTATTTTTTTAAGGAATGCAGTTCATTTAAGAATTCCTCTAAACTTTGAGAAGATTTCAAAAAACATGTTTCAGTATGATTTTTAAAAACAATGGTAATCGTTATGCAACCTTTGAGTCGTTGAGTTAGGTGAAGAGATGTTTTTTGCATGAAAGAATAAGCTTTGACAGTTAGCATTTGAAAGGTAAGTTTGTCGATGGCTTTTTCTACTGGCTCGCCACCACTGTAATATCCAGAAGAACTCATAGAAGCTTCGACTGGTTTATATTGAAACATATGAGATGTAAAGACAAAGGTATTTGAACTACCATCTGAAATAAAAAGAGAATCAGGTATTCCAATTTCTTTAAGTTTTGTTATGATAATTTTTCTGTAGTTTTCTTTGTCTGCTTGTTTTTTATGTTCTGAAATAGTGCCTTTTATGATTACTTTCGCCTCAACCAGATGATCTTCGAAACAACTCAAAGGATCAGCACATTTAATATTTATCACGTCTTCGATGATGAAGGTTTCATCGGTCGTGAGGAAATAGTATACCTTCTCTTTCATGCTATTTGCACTTTGAGTAGTGATAATTCCTGTTATGGTTTCTTCTTTTGTGCTTTTGTTAGTTTTTGTTTCCATATTTCCTCTCTTGCAGAGAGTAACACTTATAGCACATAAAAGAATTGCGACAAGAGGATACATTTTTTTCAAATTTAAAAAATTTTTTTAAATCTAATTATTTTTTATTCATGATAAAGTCTGGTCATGCTTTATAAAGCAATTTAATTACAAAATCTATTTATGGTCTAATATTGCTGAAAAGTGAAAAAATATTTCTTTGTTATAGAAAAATATATTCAAAGTATGTAAAGTACTTTGAATTTCTACTAATTGAGCATGATGAGGCAACTGTTAAAGATTAGGAATTTGAAAAAAATTCTTTCTCTCTACTTCCGACTTCAATTTTTGGATAAGAGATTATTGTTATTTTTTTGAGCGTATTACCTGTTAAACATTTATTCTATTTGTATAATTTTTACTGTGAGATTGGTAGTAAACCCTGTTTGACTTAGCAGGAAACATGATCGATGATTTTTAAGTTAATTGATCAATGAGTCTTATATGATAAGAAGATGTTATGTTACTCACTATTAAAGTAAAACAATTTATGCATTCGCCAGGATGTTAACTTTCATAAAAAAACACCAGCTTACAGCTGGTGCTTCGTGAGATTGGAGGGTGAGGGTATTATTGTACCGCAGGCTTACTTCCGATGAATAGTAACCACTCCTTCTTCAATTATTCCATCAGGGAAACGCAAAATGTAAAGATAGCTTCCATCCTCACAATTTTCGCCATTCCAATCATTCCTGTAGTCTTTGCTAGAATAGACTAGGCCGTTATAACGGTTATACACGCGCAATTCGGTGCCAGGATATTTTTCTAGGTTGCCTATGATAAAGTAATCATTGATTCCATCTCCATTAGGAGTAAAAGCTTTGGGTATATAGACATCACAATGACGAAGCTTAACATAAAAGCTGTCGATGTAAGTTTTGCATCCTTTAACATAAACATAATACCAACCGGGAACTTTTGTAACTACAGAAGATTCTTTGCTTTGAAATTGAGGCCATTCGTACGTATAATCGTCTGAGTTCTGTTGCGCAGAAAGCTGTACACCTTCGCTAAGACAACCGTTAATTAGATTTGAACTACTTAGCTTGGGTTTTGGAATGAATTTTACACGAATACTTTTGATTTGGGCATTTCCATTACTGAGAGACACAGTGACTCGATAAGTTCCACTTTCTTTGATGAGAATGGTAGAATTTGTTTCACCCGTACTCCATTTATAAGAAGTAGCACCAGGACTATAAGCATTTAATCTCACGGGTGATTCAATGCAGGTATCTTGAGGAACCATCTCAAAGATGGAATAGTCTTGAACATAATCATTTTCGGTGGAGGTGGTTTCGTTGATGGGTGTGGCATCTTCTGCATCGGTTACATAAATATAAGTTGGAGATTTCACAGTTGAATAAGAAGTGGAGGACGATATTTGTCCTTCATATTGTTTGATGATATATTCTTTTGTTTCTTCTTCCAAGGGAAGTTTTTGAATTGTTTGGTAAATTTTATCGGGCTTTGCTTGAGGATTGATGACAACATGAGCTTTTTTTGTGGTTTCTTCGTTCATGCCAATGAGTAAAACAGGATTGGTGTTTGCATCGTTGATGGCTACGACCGGATATGTTTTCGAAGTAATGGCTGTAGAATCAATTAAAGATTGTTGGCTTGGGGAGTTTTGAACTGAAAAAAGATGTATAAAATACCATACAGAGGTTACTATTGCTATTCCACCCAAAGTAATGAGACCGATTTTTATAATTTGTGACCATGGTGTTATGAGTGGAATGTTTTTTACTTTGGAAATAATTTCAACACCTAATTGATTAAAATAATTATCAGGAACTTTAAATGGATTTTCATCGCCTGTTAGTTGCCTCAATTTTTCTTCATCCTTATTAATCAATAAATCAGATAACTTATTTTTTCTCATACCGATAAATTTGACTATTGAACATTAAAAAAGTTTAATCATTTTTAGCTAAATTTTCCAAAATTTTTTTGACCACAATATGATAGGTTACTTTAAGAGTTGAGATGTTAGTTTTCAGAATTTGTGAAATTTGATCGTAGCTAAGATTATTAAAGTATTTGAGAATAAAAACGATTTTTTGTTTTTCTGGTAGCTTTTGAATTTCATGCCAGAGTTTTTGTTGAATTTTTGAACCTGAAAAGTATGAGTCTGCTTTAAAACTATCACCAGTTTGTTCGATCATTTCTTCAAGGGAAATCTTGAGATGGGCTTTTTTGTTTTTTAAGAAACTCAGAGCTTCATTAATGGCTATGCGATACATCCAAGTAAAAATTCGAGAATCCTCTTTGAAGAAGGGGATGTATTTCCATATTTTGATAAAAGTATTTTGGACAATGTCATTAGCATCATCATGGTCGAAAACGATTCGACGAACTACCCAATAAATATTTTCTTTGTATTTATTGACTAGATAAGTAAATCCACGTTCACGTGTAGCATCACTTTTGAGTAGGGCTAGAATTTCACTGTCTGTAGGATGGGCCATGGGAGGGTTATTTACGTTTGATAACTTGCAGTGTTTTCTGGATAATACTTTGATAATTAAGTTGATATTTATTCATCAGTTCTGTTGGCGTTCCACTTTCCCCGAATTGATCTTGCATGCATACCATCTCTATGGGGACTGGATGATAAAGGGTGGCAATACCGGCTATTAATTCACCAAGACCTCCGGCCTTAAGATGTTCTTCTGCAGTGACTGCACAACCTGTTTTTTGCAAAGAATAAATTATTTGGTTTTCATCGAGAGGTTTCAACGTATGTATGTTAATAACTTCTGCAGAAATGTTATATTGCTCAAAAAGAATTCTAGCAGCCTCTAATGCTTCCCATACCATATGACCTGTGGCGAAAATAGAAACGTCTAGACCTTCTTGAAGCACTAATGCTTTGCCCAGTTCAAATGGAAGATCCCAAGTGAAATCTGGCACAGATGGGCGACCAAATCGCAAATATACAGGGCCCTCCCATTCAGCTATAGCAAGAGTTGCCTTATAAGTTTGACTGTAATCACAAGGATTGATCACAGTCATATTGGGTAGAGATCGCATCAAGGCGAGATCTTCCATCATTTGATGTGTGGCTCCATCTTCGCCCACAGTAAGGCCAGCATGTGAAGCGCAAATCTTAACATTTTTTTGACTGTAAGCAATACTTTGTCTTATCTGATCGTAAACTCTACCTGTAGCAAAAACAGCAAAAGTTCCAACAAAAGGAATAAATCCAGAAGATGCAAGGCCTGCTGCTATTCCCATCATGTTGGCTTCCGCAATTCCAACCTGGAAGAAACGATGGGGGAATTCTCTGGCAAAAATATCCATTTTCAGTGAACTTGTAAGATCTGCACATAAGGCAACCACGCGTGAATTATTCTTGCCAAGTTCAAGCAATGCATCTCCAAAACCTGATCGCGTGTCTTTCATCTGACGACTTTTGTAGTACTTCATATGAAAAGAATTTAATACATGGACATATTGATTCTTAGGGTTTGCCCCGATTCAATTTTAAATTTTTTTTCTATACTAGCTTGAGCTTTAGTTTGATACTTTGCTCTAAAAACTGCAATGTATTCCCCTGGCATGAGATAAAGAATTTCTTGGATTGAATTCTCAGGGAAAACATGAACGCGTTCTATTTCATTTCTACTTTTCCGCCAGAGTAGAAATCCGTAGCCATCAGAGGGAAACTGAAAAATGACGTATCCCGGTTCTTCAATTTCAATGGTTGTAGTCGTATTTTGATTGATTTCAACATCTTTTAGTTCTATAGGAGGAATAGTATTGATACGAATATCGTATTTCCCTACAAGGTATTTGACCGGCTGCTTAAACCACTGGGTATTGAGAAGCTGGCAACTTCCAGACTGATAAACCATGATGGGAATAGGAGTATTACCTTGGCTTAATTTGCCTTTAGTTTTTACAACAAGAGTTCCCTGACCTGCAAAAGTACCCACGGTGGTGTGATAGCCAGGTCTCAAGACAAGTGAATCTATGAAGACAGGGGGTAAGGTGTGAACTTTAATATAGTATTTAGGAATAGGGTCAATATAAAGTGTATCGGGTACTCCTCTTGCGTTTAATGTATGGATAAAGTGATAGCGAGGAAGATTGCTAACTTTATCAAATAAAGTAATGGGTACATTGGTTTCTGAAGGTTGCTGGTATACGTCTAGCAAATTTATCTGGCATGTTGTAGGATTCAAAGCTTGAGAAATAACAACATGTATAACTCTTCTGAATTCTTCTTCGGTTGAGCCATCAAAATACATACCCACACAATTGAAAGCTTCAGAAAAATTCTGACCGATTCCAATGATGAAAGGTTTTAGAATAATACCTTTTTCTTGTAGTTCTTTAGAAACAGCACATGGATCGCCTCTACATTCTTCGATTCCATCGGTGATAAGAATAATAATATTACGGCAATCTTCGCACGGAGGAAAGTCATTGGCAGCAAGTTGAAGTGAAAGTGCTATAGGTGTTGTCCCGCTGGGTACTAGTGATCGGATTCGGTTTTTGATTTTATCAATGTTGTTTGGGGCAAAAGGTATCTCAAGTCGACTATCGTCGCAGTCCTGTGGTGGAAATGTTTTGGTATGGCCATACACACGTAAAGCAAACTCAACATTTTTGGCATTTCTGAGGCTATCAAGAAGTTCGAACATAATGTTTTTAGCAACATTAATTTTAATGTCGCTTTGCCATTTGCCATACATGGATTGACTAGCATCAAATAAAAAAAGTATTCGTGTAAGCTTTGGTTTAATTTTGGGTGGAATGCCCTGGGATTTAATTTCTGATGAGGTAAGTATGACAATAGAAAATATTAGAAAAAATTTTTTAAAAATCTCCATAAGTTTCCGGAATTTCCCGAATAGCTTGATTAAATTGTTCCTCATTGGGAGGACTTCCATGCCATTTGTGGTTATTTTCCATAAATGAAACGCCTTTTCCCATAATGGTGTGCATGAGAATCACGATAGGTTTGCCTTTATAACTTAATCTTTTTGCTTGGAGAAGGGTATTATAAATTTCTTGGTGGTTATGGCCATCCATTTCGAGAACCTCGAAACCAAATGCTTGCCACTTTTGATGAAGATTTCCAAGGTTTAAGACTTCAGAAACTGGACCATCTATTTGCTTGTTGTTCCAATCGACAATGGCTATTAAATTATCAACATTTTTGGCTCCGGCGAACATGGCTGCTTCCCAGATTTGACCTTCTTGTATCTCGCCATCACCCATTAAGCAAAAAACATGATATGGGTCATTGTGAAGCTTTTTGCCAAGTGCAAAACCAATAGCAACGGATAATCCCTGTCCGAGAGAACCAGTGGAAATTCGAATACCAGGAAGCCCTTCAGCATTTGTAGGATGGCCTTGGAGGCGAGAATTTATTTTTCTGAAAGTAGATAGTTCTTCTAATGGAAAGTAACCACAACGTGCTAATACACTATACCATAGAGCACTTAAATGTCCGTTGGAAAGAATAAAAACATCTTCTCCAATTCCGTCAAGAGTGAATGTTTCTGGGGAATGTTTTAATATTTTGCTAAAATAAAGTGTTACCATGAAATCAGCACATCCTAATGCACCTCCTGGATGTCCAGATTTGGCATGGTATATCATCCTGAGAATGTCCCTTCTCACTTGTTGAGACATTTTAATTAAATCAAGATCATCAATTACCATCATAAATGAGTTTAAAATTCAACGCGATGTATAAGTAAAATGCTGTTGTGGGGAACGATATAATATTTTTCATTGTTAATAATAACTTCGATGGCATTTTTTTGTAAAAATAATACAAAATCCCCTACTTTTGCTTGCAGAGGAATGTATTGAGGTTCATTTTGCTGATTTTTCCATGGCTCATCATTCTCACGAGGAATTGGAATAGGATAGCCAGGTCCAACTTTAATGATCCATCCACTCAAGATAGGTTCTTTTAATTGATATCCTGGTGGTAGGTAAAGTCCGCCAATGGTCTGTTCTTCTTCCTTTTTTAATTTAACAAGGACTCTTTCACCAACCATAATAATGTTGTTGAGATCCAGTTCCATTTTATTACTTTTTTATGATAAAAAAATTCTGGTTTTCATTACGAAATCTTAAATTCACAATATATACTCCTTCCCTTAAATCATGAACATAAATAACAGGATTTTCTTTTGAAATCAAATGTTCCGAGACTAGTTTGCTATCTATTGAAAAAATCCGAACATGAGTTTTTTCCTCAATTCCCGTCAAAAAAAGTTTATCTTGAACAGGATTAGGATAAGCAAATAACTCCTGGGGAAGATCTTTAATATAAGCAGCTGAAGGGTGGTAATAAGCTACAAAACCATTTGCCCTATAAGTGGGTGAAGTTTTAAAAATAACAGAAAGGTCTCCACTAAGCGAAAATATGGGATCAGGCAAACTGAAGCCAGAAAGGTCGACAAGGTGTCCGGAGGAATTATCGAAAATTCGTACATAATCAGTTGGATCTACTTCGAAAGTCAAGAACTTAAGCCATGTGGGCTGGTAAGTTTGAATTTTCCATCTGCACAGTGTGTTTCCCTGATAAGGATATGAGCCACTACCGTCAGAAAAAGTGTCCGTGGGTTGATTCAAAGTAACAATACCACTGCAATAGGATAGAGTTGTTGCACGGTACTCAATTAAAAAACCATCACTACTATCATTTGAAGAAGTAAAAGTTAATAGCAAACGAGATGTATTGGGTACGTGAAGATGAAAAGAGTTGAAATGTCCTGTGAATGCTCCAACAAGCGGGGCAGATGGATTATCGCCAGCAAAGATTTTCAGAACCCCACCAGAATCTACATTAAATTCTATAAAATCCAGGTGAAAACCTGTGACACTATCTTCAGGAAGTATAAGCCAACTACAATGGGTATGAGATTTATAGGGATACAAAGGACCTGACCCATCGTCAATGGTACCGGTCACAGATTTTAACGTATCTATTCCTTGGCAATAGGGTGGATAATTACCAACAGGAATCATGTTTACAATAACTTCCTGTGAGAGATTAAAATTAGCTCCACCTGGGGTGAGTTGATCAAGGTAGAAGTAGCCATCAAACAATCCACCCCAGCCCCAGTTAATATGAAAATAAGTACTATCCTGGTAACCATCAACAACAAATGCATGTCCAGAGGTATAGGTAGTATCACTCCAACCAGCATAATAAAGAGGTAACTTTTGGTTTAAATGATCAAGAATTACATTAATCCAATTTCCTTGAAAAGTATCCCTAAATAAGTATTGTGTTTGAGAATTATATGAAAAGAATTCACGCATGATATAAGCGGCTTTGTGATTGGTCATGCCACTCCCATGTGGCCCATAATGCATATCAACCGATACACCAATATGGTAAAGTAATTTGGCAACCTCTTTGTTCTCGCGCGATAAAAAAGTAGGCATTTCATTGTATTGGTAGGTATGTTGAGAAAAATCTACAAAAAGTACTCCATAAGTAGTGTCTTCGCTTGTGTAAGCCCCTGTACCTCGCACGGGCCACCGAAAATAGTTAAAAAGCTGACCAATCGCTGTAGCTACACATCCTGTTACGCATCTGTTATCGGGACCAGCTGGGTCAATAGGACAATACATGTTGTAATATGTACCTTGATCCCATGTAGTATGAAGTAAAGGTCCTACTTGTGATTTCAATTTGGGTATATGGCCTTTGAGGTAGTCTTGATAAAGTTTGATGCTTTTTTCACTGGGTGTAATTTTGTTTTGGATAGCATGTTTAACTTGCCTGGCGTAACTATTCAACCATAGAGAAAAAGCCTGATGAGGTTCTTGAGAAACAAGCTTTCCCTTGTTACTATAGGCAAGGACAGGAACAGAAACAATCCATGCAGGAACCACCACAAAGCCTTCAGGTTCTAAATAAAGAATATATAAAACCGTATCATTTTCAAAAACGTAAGTCTTAATATGTAAGGAATCAAATATCACTTGTCTCTGTAATTTTTCCTTTCCAAAGTAAAATCCGATAGAGTAAGCATCATTTAAACTAATTCTCTGACTAAGCAGTAAAAATGTGAATGCAACAAAAAGCAATGAAAATTTTTTCATTTGTTTAGAGATTCATTTGCAAAATAATAATAAAATTCTAAATGATTTATTTTTACGTTTTTAAAATTTGGCATGAAAAAAGTACGTGAGATTTTTCAAAGCTGGTTGTCTGAGACAGATGAAAGTGAGAGAGAAAAATATTTTAATGAGCAAATTGTTCCCCTTCTTTTCAACTACCCTGGGTCTCGTGTAGATTGGAAGTCCTTATATTATATTAACTCGTATCAAGGTTTTGTTCACTGGTTAACGGAACAGGTTCATGACAGTCTGCCTGTTGATAAGTGTCTAGTATCATTTTCAGAGTGTATATTGGACGATCGCCTTCGTTTATTAGCTTTATCTGGTACTCAGGAGCTGGTAGAGCTGTTAAGCAAGCAAATATTTTCCGATTTTATAGACTTAAGCTTTTTATTAAATAGTGATGTAAAAGAACAAATCAAAAAAAACGAATTGATTTTTCTTCACGATTTGAGGCAAGTTCTTTTGAATTTATATCGTCCAGAAATAGACCATTTGCTTAAGGAAATTTCTCTGTCTTATATGTATGGGTTTGGCTTTGTGGATGAAAAAAATATTCTTGGCACGTTGGTCATATTCGTTCCCAGAATTCTAAATGCACTGGAGATACACAGGTTGAATTCTTTTTTGAAATTCCTTAATGCTTTATTTCTTTTTTTTCAAAGATACTTGTACTTGACTCATGTTTATCACGATCTTGAATTATTGTTAAATCAAAATAAGCAATGTATCGTATTGTTCGATGAAAATGGTAAATGGATAGTTGGAAATCAGGTTGCAATCGAAATTTTTTTGGGTCAAGTTGATTTATTTGATTCAAAAACGCTTGACATATTGGGTTTAACTTTATTGGACGTAGAAAATTTAAAAAATGGAAAACATTTTTTCTTTTCTACATATCATCTAAAAAATCTTAAAAATACTCATCTTAGAAATATGGTTTATGGTTACATAAAACCACATTTTAAAACTCCTCATCAGGTATCATCTTACTTAATGTATTTTCTTCCATCCGATGAATCTGAAAATATCAAAAAATCCATTGCAGCCATTGAAGAAAGGTATCAGAGAATTTTTTACTACATGCAGGATGTTTATTTTGAGGTTGATTGGGATGGAAATATCATCGAACTAAGTCCTTCGGTTGGCAAAGTGATAGGAAAACCTCGAGAAGAATTGATAGGTAAGAATATGCTAGAATTCTATAATGATCCCCTGGAACGTGAAAAATATTTACAACTTCTATCCGTACAAGGTTCTGTACAAAATTATCTTTTAGAACTGAAAAGTAATGAAGGAGAAATTTTTTATGTTTCTGTGAATTCTAAGGTCATTCAAAATAGTGATGGAAAAAAGATCATTGTTGGATCTTTGAGAAATGTAACATCTGAAGAGTTAAATAAACGCGAACTTCATGAAGCCCAGCAAAAATTTAGAACTATTTTTGAGGAAGTACCTGTTGGGCTTTGTTTGCTTGGCTTGGACGGTCAGGTAATTGAAATCAACGAAACACTTGTTAAAATGTTAGGATCTCCTTCTAAGGAAATGAGTAAACAGTTGAATATATTTAAAGTAACTCCCGAAAGAACAACTGAACTCAAGAAAGCCATTGAGCGTGTTCATCAGACAGGGCAAACGATGACAGCGGAGATCAATTATCGAAGTTATTGGGGTAAAGAACTTTACGCACGCGTACAAATTAAACCTTTTTATTTTACAGGTTTTGATGTGCCTACTGTGTTACTTCTTGTGGAAGACCTTACGGATTATCAGCATATCAAGAAAGAACAAGCTACTTTGCAAACGCGATTTAACGAACTCTTTAATAAAACCAAAGATTTCGTTTTGCTTTTGAACGAAAAATGGGAAATTGTTTCAGCTAATGAGGTATTTGTTCAATGGAGTGGTTTATCGCTTTCGCAAGTAAACAAGCAATCTATTCATGCTTTTTTCTCTTTCGGGGATGTTGAGCGTATGAAAAAACTACTTATTCATTCCCATCAGAATCTCGTGTTAACTCTTGAAATGACTAATCTTCGAAATGAAAAACGATGGGTTGAATTATCCCTTACACCATTGCCAGATAAAGATAATCAGCAAGAAATATTTATTCTTGGGCGAGATGTTACAGAACGAATGCATCAATCTATCTTGCTTGAAAAAACATTGCAAGAAAAAGAAAGATTAATCCTTGAATTACATCATAGGTTAAAAAATATTTTTCAAATTATTCTTTCTTTGTTGAATCATTACGACCGTTATTTCAAATCTACTTCGATGCCACAAGATTATTTCGATTTGCTCAAAAAGAAAATATTTATCATGGCTATTGCTTACACTGAGTTTTATTTCAAAGATTTTCAGTTGAATATTCCCATTCATCAATTTATTGATCTTTTGGCACTTACTAGCCAAATGACCAACTTTCATTTGGTAAAAGATAATAATCAAACGAATTTTCAGATAAATATCGACAAAGCTATCCCCTTGGGTTTAGCCATTAATTGCCTCTATAACATGGCAGAAAAATACCATAACGATAAAGAATTTCAGATCAATGTTAAACTTCATGAAAGTCAATGTGAAATTTCTTTTTCCAACTGTGCTTTTCCTTTGTCTATTTTAAAACAATATCCTTTTGAAGCAGAGTTTCTTAAAATGATGGTAACTCATGCGCTCAATGGTCGATTAACGATTGATCAGGATCGATGCTTGATTCTCTATTAAAGCATGAAACTATTTTAAATTTGCACTTATATTTATTCGATGGATGTTGCTTTGTTAGTTTCTGGAGGTGTTGATAGTAGCGTTGCCTGTTATTTGATGGTACAACGTGGATATAAGCCT
The DNA here is from genome assembly GCA_026418905.1 of Bacteroidales bacterium. Classification (NCBI taxonomy): domain Bacteria; kingdom Pseudomonadati; phylum Bacteroidota; class Bacteroidia; order Bacteroidales; species Bacteroidales bacterium. The sequence goes on from JAOAAK010000041.1 coordinate 34,474, forward strand.
CATTTATTCTATATAGCTATCGGTCCTGATAAAGGAATTAAGGAGTTCGACTGTAAGATGGAAGAAGATGTTGAAATGTGTAGGTGGATAGCAAAAAAGTTCCAACTCCCTTTCGAAATAGTTTCCTTACATGATGAATATTGGGAAATGATTATGCACTATCATTTAGAAAGTCTTAAAATGGGAAAAACTCCTAATCCGGACGTATTGTGCAATCAGCTCATCAAATTTGGAATTTTTGTTGAAAAATATGGTAAGAATTACTCTCTTGTTGCTACTGGTCATTACGCTCACATTCAGAGATGGCAAGGGGTCGGATATCTTCACACTGCAAAAGATAAAATAAAAGATCAAACATATTTTCTTTCCTCTCTTTCTTTGGAACAATTACAACATCTACATTTTCCTCTTGCTCACATTACGAAAGAAGAAGTTCGAGCATTAGCAAAAGATCTTGGATTTCCAAATGCCAATCGTAAAGGAAGTAGTGGAATTTGTTTCATAGCCCGAAATCAATATACTGAATTAATTAAAAGTTTCCTTGGAACTTGGGAAGGAGAATTTGTAGAGTACGAAACAGGCAAAAAAATAGGTCAACATCAGGGTCATTGGTTTTATACCATTGGTCAGCGAAAAGGACTTGGTCTGCCGGGAGGACCATGGTTTGTCGTAAAAAAGGATGCCTATCAAAATGTGGTATACATTTCGAGAGGGTATCAACCAGAAAGCATCATGAAAAGAATTATCTATGTTCGGGACATTCATCCTTTATTCCCCGTTGAAATTAATGAACACAATTACATTCATGGATTTGTGAAAATTAGACATACTCCAAATTTTTCGAAGGCAAAGGTGATCAAAAAAGGTCACTACATTCTGATAGAAACCGAAGAACCTCAACAAGGTGTGGCACCAGGGCAATTTGCTGTCATGTATGATGAAAATCGAAAATTTGTTTTATTTTCAGGTGAAATGATATATCCAGACACATGAAACTAATTTTTGTAACCAATAATTTCCATAAATTGGAGGAAGCTTGGGAAATTCTTAAAGACTGTCAAATTGAAGTATTGTCTTTAAAAGACATAGGTCTCGAAGTACCCATAGAGGAAACCGGAGATACTTTTGATCAAAATGCTATGATCAAAGCTCAGACTATCTATCAACTTGTGGGATTAGATTGCTTTGCTGATGATAGTGGTCTAGAAGTAATGGCTTTAAACAACGAACCTGGAGTATGGTCTTCTTGTTATGCAGGTGAAGAAGGTAATTCAGACAAGAACATTTCTAAATTACTACGACGACTGGAAGGAATTGAAAACAGAAAAGCTCGTTTCGTAACGGTCATTTGTTTCATTTGGAGAGGCAATTCATATTTTTTTAAAGGTGAGGTATACGGGCAGATTATTCGGGAAAGAAGAGGAAAGGGTGGATTTGGCTACGACAGTGTTTTTGTACCCGAAGGTTACGATAGAACTTTTGCTGAAATGACTATGGAAGAGAAAAACAATATTAGCCATCGAAAAAAAGCTTTGATGGCTATGAGAACTTTTATCGAAAAAGAAATTGGCAAATATTAAGCATCTATTCTCGCATATTTAGCATGTTTTTCTATGAACTCGCGTCGAGGAGGCACATCATCGCCCATGAGCATAGAAAATATTCGATCAGCTTCGGCAGCATTTTCAATCGTGACTAAACGGAGAATTCGTGTTTCTGGATTCATGGTGGTTTCCCATAGTTGTTCAGCATTCATTTCTCCAAGACCTTTGTAACGTTGGACTGTGATTCCTTTGTCCCCGCCTTCGTTTTTTAGTTTGGTTAGAATTTGGTCTCTTTCTTCATCGCTCCATGCGTATTGTGAAAAATTTCCTTTCTTAATCAGATAAAGTGGAGGTGTTGCAATGTAAAGATGTTCGTTTTCTATGAGTGGTTTCATGTAACGAAAGAAAAAGGTCAATAGAAGAGTTGTGATGTGACTTCCGTCCACATCAGCATCTGTCATGATGATGACCTTGTGATAACGTAATTTCGATAGATTAAGTTCTTTAGAGTCTTCTTCTGTTCCTATCGTTACTCCGAGTGCTGTGAAAATATTTTTAATTTCTTCAGAGTCGAATATTTTATGAGCCATTGCTTTTTCTACGTTAAGAATTTTCCCACGGAGTGGAAGAACGGCTTGAAATTGTCTGTTACGACCTTGTTTAGCGGTTCCACCTGCACTATCACCCTCAACGAGAAAAATTTCGCACAGGCGAGGATCTTTTTCAACACAGTCAGCCAATTTTCCCGGAAGTCCAGTATTGGAAAGTGCACCTTTACGTTGAACCAATTCTCGAGCTTTGCGGGCAGCATGACGAGCAGTAGCAGCCAAGATGACTTTATTGACTATATTTTTTGCATCTTTAGGGTTTTCTTCGAGGTAATAATTTAAATGTTCTGACACGACTGTGTCGATAATTCCCATAACTTCATTGTTCCCCAGTTTGGTTTTAGTTTGTCCTTCAAATTGTGGTTCCGGAACTTTTACTGATATGATTGCTGTTAAGCCTTCACGAAAATCATCACCGTTAATATCAAATTTAAGTTTTGCTAACATGCCGTTACGTTCAGCATAAGCTTTAAGAGTTCGTGTGAGACCTCTTCGAAAACCTGCCAGGTGAGTACCTCCCTCAATGGTATTGATATTATTAACAAAAGTATGTACGTTCTCGGAAAAAGATGTGTTGTATTGTAATGCTATTTCGTAAATAATTCCATTTTTTTCACCTTCAAAATATATGGGTTTTTCTATGAGGGGTTCACGATTGATGTCCAGATATTCGATAAAGTCTAACAATCCTCTTTCAGAGTAAAATTCTTCACGAGTAATGTTACCATCTTCATCTTTTCGTAGATCGGTAAGTATGAGGCGAATACCTTTGTTCAAATATGAAAGCTCCCGCAATCGTCCTGCCAAAATTTCATAGCTATAAGTGGTTGTGTGGAAAATATGATGATCAGGCTTAAAAAAAATGATGGTACCAGTTTGATCAGTTTCACCAATCACATTTACTTCGGTAATTGGTTTACCGCGTTCGTAGATTTGTTGGTAGATTTTCCCATCTCGATGAACTGTAGCGATGAGTTTCGAGGAAAGAGCATTTACGCACGATACTCCAACGCCGTGTAAACCACCTGAAACTTTGTAAGAACCTTTATCGAACTTGCCTCCAGCGTGAAGAACAGTCATTACCACTTCAAGTGCTGATTTTTGCTCCTTTTCGTGCCAGTCTACAGGTATTCCTCGACCATTATCTTTGACAGTTATGGCATTGTCTTCATGAATAATTACTTCAATTTCAGTACAATAACCTGCCAATGCTTCATCGATGGAATTGTCGACAACTTCATATACGAGGTGATGTAAGCCTTTTTGTCCTATATCGCCAATATACATGGCAGGTCTCTTCCGCACAGCTTCTAGCCCTTCAAGCACTTGAATGTTTTGAGCTGTATAACCATTAGATTTGTCTGTTTCAGATAGCAGTGCTAAATTCTGTGTGGCGTCAAATAATGTCTTTTCACTCATGATGTTTCAATTAACTTCTCTCTACAAAGGTAGCAAGAATATTTAAGATAAACACCTTTTAAAAAACATTTCTGTCTTAAAAAAAAGCCTCTTCATCTAAAATATTTAAAAACTAATTATGTGATTGTACAGTGTCTTGCAATATTTTCTCAAGTTCCGAAAAATTAGGGAGAACGTTTTTGATTCGTTTTTCTTCTTCTTGAAGTAGTATTCGACCTAATTTTCCAAAGAAAGGAAATGCAATCTGATGGTATTCGTATTGATCATCATTAAGAATATCGTTTGCATTGGTATAAATAACAGCAGCCACCAAAAATTCAATCTTTTTTTCAAGATGAACGATGTATGCTACATCCATCACAAAACCATAACTGAGTCCGACTATGTTAAAAATTTTTAATCCATTATCTTGGATGGTATCTTTAGAATCGCCAATGCAAAAATATTTTTTATAACTGTCTTCGTATTTCTCGTAATTTTTGTATATTTTGTATTTAGATTGACGAGGATACATGGCAAGATATCGGATTAAAAAAGCTCTGTCTTCTTCTGATATGTTCCATCTTTTACGAGGTGGTAGTGACTCGGGGAAAAAAATGGATTGAATCATTTCTAGAGCATCTTCTAAAGGCAGGAAAGATGAATAACGAAAATCGAAAGGTTTCTCTTCAAGAACTTTGCCTTTTAGGTAACCTTTACCAATTTGGGTTTGAATGTTGTACGGAACGTACAATATTTGAGTATTGGTCTGAGGAGGTTGATAATATAGAATTTGGTTGTGTTTGTTATAAAACCAAAATGGATTAGTCAAGCGATTTTCTTCGACAGAGCAGGCAGAAGAAAAACGTTTTAGAATATAAACGTCTTTGTATCCTTTTTTTCGAAGTTGTTGGTGAATGTATTGTTGTCCAAGGAATTCATACAAACGATTATATGATATATTATCGGAAACAAGAAGTATTTTTCGAATAAAATCAGCTATGGTTGGGCATCCATCTAATGATGTGGAATCATCTGTAAGTTTTGTCTGACATGAGCTAACCTTACCTATTTTCAGGCAAGTATATTTGTTTACACCGTATTTTTTAAGCGTCTGTAACTTTTCAAGAGATAAGAGTATGACAGGCAACTTGATAAGACTAGCAGGATAAAAATAGTGGTAACGATTTACGCCTAAAGTATGCCTGGAAAAATGTGGTTTTTGAAGTGAATCTCGATTAATCCTGACGAAAATGATTTGCAATTGAAATTTCTCAGGTTCCTCATATATTTCTGGAAAGGAATCACAATACTGAACAAAAATGAGATTTGCAAGATACGATGTATCATCAGGTTTGTAGACATACTGACTTTTTCCTTCTTTCAGGCAAGGAAAAAAATAGATGAAAAATACTAGTAAAAAATTATTTAATTCTAATTTTCTGACCAATTTGAATGACTGAATTAGGCTGGATATTGTTGAGTTTGCATAAATTTTCTACTGTTGTACCATATTTATTAGCTATAGACCAGAGAGATTCACCTTTTTGAACCATATGGTATGTACCTGGTTTTACTGACTGGTATAGTTTGTCGTTAGATGGTGAAGCTTTATTAGGATTGGTTTGAGTTGGCGTAGTCACACCTCCGTATCTGGGCATGGGTTTGTCGCCGTTGACAAGATTTCTTGCGTAAGCTTTGTGATCTTGTACAACTTTAAAGTCTGAAGGTTTCAATACTAGGGTATCACTCTTAAGCTTTTGGTTTTCGAAATCTATGATTTTGAGTGGATCAAAAGCATGGTCTTTCCAGCGCACCTCAAAATGGAGATGAGCACCCGTCCAGCTAGCACCCGTATTGCCACCAGCTCCTATGATTTGACCAGCTTTTACAATTTGATTGGGTTTGACATAAATTTTTGAAAGGTGAGCATAATAAGTCTCAAGACCATTAAAATGCCTAATGATGATTAGTTTTCCATAACCACCCTTGTTGTATTGGGCATATCTGACTTTCCCATCGAAAGCGGCCCTCACTGGCGTACCAACATCCAAATTAATATCAATAGCTTTGTGCTCACGACGTCCACGCCACCCAAAACCTGAATTGATTGAACCATAATGAGGCAAAACAAATTTTCTGACAGAATCTATCAAAGGTATAACGATACTATCATTAATAGTACCTGAAGAGCCATAAGTAAAAGTCATATTAGTGTTCCAGCATTCTTTAAATATCATAGAAGTGTCACAAAAAAGTTCATCTCTTTTTAACTGATCGATGGAGGATAAAAAAGTCCAGCTATTGTTTTTATATAAAACAATTTTCTCACCTTGATATTCAATTGTATCTAGAACATCTGAAAAGTCATCTGCGAGAGAATCAACTTGAGAAAATATTATAGAAGGAATAAGAAACAAAAGAATAGAAAACTTTTTCAAAATCATGTTATTTTTTTATTGCAACAAAAATAAGAGATTTTGGGTTATAACCAAAACGAAATCGAAGTTCCTCATTTTGAGCAGTAATGGTGACAAGTTCAGGTTGGTGATACGCAGCAAAAACAGGAATGGTCTGGGTGTACTTTCCAAAAAAGCTCAAATTCCAAAGATCATTCTTCAAAAATTTCAAAGGAACACCGCTATCATCTTGTACGATATTTTTACTAGCAGACAAGATGATATTTCTGATTTTGCTATATTTATCTTCATGTGGGCAATATGAACTGGATTTAATGAAAGTAGAAACATTTTTTAAGCGAGACAAGAATTTTTCACCGTTAGGAAATGCTTGAAAACCATCATTGCGTATACTGTAACTCAAATAACTAAGTTTTTGAATCCGATAGATTTTTTCATTGTAAAATGTAATTTCCACTCCGTGTGAAAATTTGTGTCGAGGATGAAAACTGGTGTCGTTATGATATACTATTTGTCCATTTTCGTTCAATTCAAATGATTTAATCTGTAAGATTCGAAGATGATGTCGTGCCATAAAGAAAAGAAGAAGAGGAAGAGTGCCCTGAATTTGTTCATTATTTACTTGATATTTCATTTTCTTTGTAATGAAGAAGCTCAGGTTTAAGTTATCGTATATAGCTTGATGGAGTGTTGAAAAAAAAGAATTAAGTTGACGACCGATTTTTTGAATGTCAGGTATTTTGCCAATGGGTTCAAGTGCGACCATAATGTAACAGCGGGCATCTGGGAAAAAAGCATACATGTAGGAGAAATCAGGTCCGCTGAATGGATAGAAAACTGTATCTGTTTTTATAAGGAGTGTATCCAAATGAGTAGAAACCCAGCTTCGGATAACTTTTATTTTTTCTTTTTCAAATTGTTTCCATGCTGAGTCAGTTTGCTGTGCATAAGATTTCCACTCATGAGTCTGAGTTAGCTGAAAAAATTGGCTTGTATCGCTCACAGGCAAGCCAGCTATAAATCGCGATATGTCATCATAATAAGTAGACTGCCATACAAGTGTATCTCTTTGAGGAGAACTCGTCAGTGTTTTTGATGTGTCCTTGTTATTGTTGTCTACTTTTGTTTCGGAACCACAGGCAGACATTAAAATAGCAAAAATGACAATGAAAATATTTTTCATGATTTTGATATTTTTTGATCAATGATGTATATCAATCCACCAACAAGAAGAAGCCCCAGTCCTGCTAAAGATTCAGTAGGTCGCTCAACAATCAAAAAAACAGCCATGGCAGCGTTAAACAACATAAAAAATAAAGTAGTCAAAGGATGACCGATTGTTCTTACGGCCGATGGAAATTTTAGCTTCTTATATCGGACAATAAAAATCCCCATTACGGATAGAAAAGTAAATATATTTAAAGTAAATCCCGTAAAAGTAAGAAGATTTTCAAAATTGGTCAGAAGAATAAGGATGGCACTGATAAGAGATTGAAAAAGCAATGCATATAGTGGTATTCCCTTTTGGGTTTTATAAGCAAGTTTTTTGAAAAGAAATATATCTTCACCCATGACTTGTAAGACGCGTGGCCCAGTAAAAACCATGGAGCTTATAGAGGAAATAAGTAAAAGAGAAATAATAAGAGCCATTAATTTGCTGATATTTGGATTGAAAATGTATTCAGCTGCAATGAAACCTATTTCTACCTCGCCTTTCAATTTTTCTAAAGGTGCTACTTGCATGAAAGTATAGTTCAATAGCAAATAGAGCAGCATGACAAAACCAGTTCCTAGCACGAGCGAGCGTGGAAGCTGAGAACGAGGATTTTTCAGATCGTTTACAAAATAAGCTGAAGCATTCCATCCACTATAAGCATAAGATACGTATATAAGGCTAACAAAGAAGCCGGCAGAAAAAATATCATTGAATAGATTGTCTAAAGTAATCGGATTGGTAGAATCCTGATTGGAAGGAGAGAACAATAATCCTGCTAGAATGAAAAATACAATGAAAAAGATTTTAAATAATGTAAAGCCATTTTGAAAACCACTACTTAAATTAATGGTACGCGAATGAGCCAATGTAATGATCGCAAGAATAATCAATGCATACCATGTTGGAGTAAGATAAGGGAAGATCTGGTACAGATATTTTCCAAAAGCAATACACGCAAGTCCAACAGGGGCAGCAAAACCTATAGTTATGGAAGTCCATCCAGCTAAAAAGCCAAGTGAAGGATGGTATATTTGACGAAGAAAATTGTATTCACCACCACTGCGTGGAAATAAAGTCCCTAGCTCCGCATAGGCAAAAGCTCCGAAAAGGGCAAGGATCCCTCCAATTAGCCAAAGCAAAAGGATGGTTACTGGATTGCTAAATACATTTAGTTGAAACCCCAGAGAAGTGAATACACCTGTACCAATCATGTTAGCTATGACAAAATTTGTGGCAGTGAGAAGATTTAAGCGAGATGTTCTTTCATTCATGATAAACTTTGATTTAATTGTTTGGCTTTTGTAAACATTTGGAAGTAATGGACAGGAGGAATTGCCATCATCACATCCATGGGATCAATGGGCTTATCATGATACCATATTTCATAATGAAGATGAGGTCCATATGATATTCCAGAACTACCAACCAATCCAATTACTTCATTGGGCTTAATTTTCTGGTATAACTTTACTTTGCTTTCTAAGAGCTGAGCATAAATCGTTTTGAAGCCATTTTCATGGTCAATACAAACAACATTTCCGTATCCTATCATGTTCTGAGGTGGTGGAACAACAATTCCGCCGGCTGTGGCAAGTACAGGTGTACCTGCTCTAGCTGCAAAATCTACCCCGTTATGTTGGCGAACCATTTTGAAAATAGGATGTATACGTTTTCCATATCCACTGACAAGTGTATATTTTCCCTCGGGAAGAGGTATTCGAAGAGGCAATTTTTCTATTTTATCGTAATGTTTTTGGATGTATATTGCAAGCAATTTCGCAACATATTCAATATATAGCCTGTTTTCAACTTTTGATAATCGGTTTTGGGTAAATGAAATCATGCTTTGCACATTTTGCATAGAATCAGCAAATGAGGTCCACGAAGCTAATAAAATGGTATCGTATATGCTTTCTTCAAAAATTTCTTTTGTAACCATTGAATCGTATTGTTGTAAAAGCTTGAGCTTGGTAACGTAATGATGGTATTTTTCTTTGGTTCTATTAAGTGTATTTTCATATATTTCCAGCTGATTCAGTAGACTTCTTTGTTTGGGAGTTTCATAAAATGAAATGATTGCAATAAAAAATATAAAACCAAACCCCAAACTAGCGATGAAAACAATAAGAAGTGGAAGAAACCATTTGTTCTTTCCTTGCTTTTGATAATATTGGAGGTTTTCAACGTCAAAATGCCATTGTTTTTTCATAATATTTACTCATTATATAGCACAACGGTAATTTCACCACGAATTTGTTTAGCTTTAAAGTAATTGAGTGCATCCATAACAGATCCTCTGAAAAATTCTTCATACTTTTTGGTGACTTCTCTACCTACACAAATGGGGGTGGAGCCACAGAAAATATGAGCAATTTCTTCCAATAATTTTAATAGTCGATGCGGGGATTCGTAAAATACAATAGTAGTATTTTTCAATTGAGATAAGAATAACAATCTTTGTTTTCTCCCCTTTTTATGAGGTAAAAAGCCCTCAAAGTAAAATCTTTGGATGGGCAATCCACTGCCTACTAAAACAGGTATAAAGGCCACCGGCCCAGGAAGTACTTCGACATTAATTTTTTCTTCTATACAGGCTTTGATGATGAGATATCCCGGATCACTAATTCCAGGAGTTCCAGCATCAGACACTAAAGCTACATGTTCTTTCTCTTTAATAATAGAAATGAGATGATCTAAGCGGCGATGTTCATTTTCTTTATGATAGGAAATCATAGGTGGAGGAGAAAGATGCAAAAGTTTAAGAAGTTTGCTTGTTTGTCGTGTATCTTCGCAAACAACAAGGTTTGCATTTTGCAAAGTTTCTATAGCTCTCAGAGTGATATCCTTGAGATTACCAATAGGTACAGGTACAACACTCAGCTTGGCCATCTTAAAGGGAATAAATAAAATCAATCAATAACTTAAAAACTTGTTCGTATTTAGTGAAAGGCAAAGGTGGTTTGTCTTGAACTTGATGATAAAAAGGGTGTTCACCTCCCATGGTATAGATGAAAAAAGAGGGTATCCCCTTTTTCGCAAAAGGAGCATGGTCGCTGTTAAAAGATTCACCACGTAACTGAATATTAGGAACATATTGATATTTTTCGTTCAATTCTGTGAGGATTTTAGCATAGTTTGAAAATGTTGTGCCGTTTACTACGCCAATTCCCTGACTACCTGTGCCAACCATATCGAGGTTGATGACAAATTTAATTTGACTAAGTGGTATTGGGGGATCCTGGACAAATTTAATACTTCCTTTTAGGCCGGCTTCTTCTCCAGCAAAGGCTACAAAACCCATAGAATATCTGGGTCTAAACATGTTTTCTTTGATGGTTCTTGCTATATCAAGCATCATGGCAACACCGCTTGCATTATCGTTAGCTCCCGGATAGGCTGCTGTGTCAAGTTTACCAAGATGATCATAATGGGCAACTATTAGGATTAAAGAATCGGCAAACTCTCGGCCTTGAACGTAACCCATAATGTTTTTGGCTGTGTAATTTATCCTGGATGAGACTAAATCAATGGTAACATATTTTAATTTTTTTTCATTGTTTATCCATTTTTTTACAATGGTAGGGGAAAGCTGGAGGAGAGGGTGAGCAAAACTTGGTTCATACTGGACAATATGAGCAATGAAATAATTAGTGTCCATGACAAGAATGCCTTCGCAATGTTGAAGAAGATTTCCCCACGAAGTTCTTAATTTCTTTTTTTTCTCGTCGTTTAATTGGTAAGCTGGTATAATGACAAAACGATTTCGAGCTCTTCGTGGTAGCTTGAAAATAGTATCTTTGGGATTGTAGACCCATGTTTTAAATGTACCTTTCTGATTTGAGCTAAGGGCTGAAACATTAAATTCATGAGCTGGAATAAGGGTGTCTTGTTTATTGAGAATAAGTTTTGCCTTAGGAAAAAAGTTAACTTCGTAAGTTACATTTTGAAAATAATCTTTGTGCAACGGACGTATGTCAAAACGTTTGAATTCTCCAGCTATAAAATAAGCTGCACTGTCTATTTCTGCATTTGTATAGCCGCGACCACGCATAGGGTCAGAACAAAGCTTTTTGACTACCCATTGTGCGTATGTCACATCCTGTGAATAATAAATGAATCTAAAAAGCAAAAAAGAAAGAGCAAATATCAATCTCATCATTTGAACCTTCTTTGTATGTATTTAAATAAAAGTGAACTTACACTTTCTTCCAGGTTAGGTACTTTTTGCTCGAGAAAATTTTTGGCATACTCCATGGCGTGTTCAAAATTAGGAGCATCTTCAAGATGAGTTATGAAACGTTCGTATTCTCCCACGTTGTTTTTAAAAATGGATTGGATAAACATAAATTTATCATTGAGACTTATTTCGGTTTTTAAGTTTTTAATAGGTCTGTCAATTTTGCTTTCAGTGGTTTGTCTTTGTTTGGCTAAATGTTCGTTGATGGCTTTATATCTGCCAAGGTATTTTTCAGCAAGGATCTGTGCTTCTTGCGAAGATTCCTTAGTTTTCGTACCTTCTTCTGAAATAGATTGAGGGGGTAAAACCATATCGTTTTGAGGGATAACCGTTGTAGTTGGAGTAGCTGAAAATGAAGTCGATTCGACATTCTTAGATTGTATTTCAGGAGCAATGGGTTCATGTGTTGTTGTGCTTATAGATTGGTCCGAAGTAAATGATTGCTTAATTTGATTCTTTTGAACTGATTCGTCATTGGCTAAATTCGAAAGTTGCTGATTGAGCCATTGTTGATTATACTTGTTTAATTGGTGAACCTCATCATAAAGATGTCGGATTTGCTCCATAAGGTAATCGATATCAAGCTGTCGATATGGAAATGATGAGCGCGAGAGATGGGAGATAATTTCTGTAATATTTTCCAGTATACCTACCATGTTTTCATGAATAATTTTATCCTGCATAATAGAACTATGTATTTTTGTACAAAAGTAGTATTTTTTCCAAAGCTTTTTCCTATGCTAGAGAAAAAGGTTATTAATCAGAAGAAGGGATGGATTGAAGTTATTTGTGGTTCGATGTTTTCAGGGAAAACGGAAGAACTCATACGACGACTCAAGCGAGCCAAAATTGCTCGTCAAACGGTAGCTATTTTTAAACCAGCTATTGATACACGATACGACGAGACAAATATAGTTTCGCATGATGAACAATCCATTCCAAGCACACCAGTGGAAAGTGCTGGTAATATCATGATTCTTGGGGATGGTTATGATGTAGTAGGAATCGATGAAGCTCAATTCTTCGATGATTACCTAATAGAAGTCTGTAATTACCTAGCCAATCGAGGGTCGCGTGTAATAGTGGCAGGTCTTGACATGGATTATCTTGGAAAACCATTTGGACCGATGCCTTATCTCTTAGCGATTGCAGAGTATGTAACTAAATTACATGCCATTTGCGTTGGTTGCGGAAACACAGCCCATTATTCTTATCGTTTAGTTTCCAACGACAAAACTATTTTGCTTGGTGAAAAAGATATATATCAACCTCTTTGCAGAGATTGTTATGTTGAGTCGATGAAAAAATGAATTAGTGAATAAAAACGCTTTTGGTAACGGTTTTACCTTTTTCAAGGCGAATAGAAGTTTCTCCGTAAAGCATACCATTTGAAGTTTGGGTCGAATCGAGCCAAGCCTGGACATCAAGAATTGCTTCGTGGTCGAAAACGTGTTCAAATTTTCCTTTTTCATCAGCGACACCTTCGACGTTGATGTCGTATTTTATGAGCCTAACATGAGCGAAAGGAGCTACTTTCGTAGTATCTGATAAATACTTAACGTAAATCACAGCTTTGGTTTCTCCTTCTTTATTGCATGAAAAGATGAAGAATGATATAATTCCTAATAATATAATTACTGATATGAGGACAATTCTTTTCATATACCTACAACTTATTTGCAAATATAATTTTTTTTTAAAAATTATTTTCTTAAAGTAGCAATTAAACGTCGTGGCTCTATCAATGCATTCAGAGCTTCCGTGATGCTACGGAAAATAACATCAGCAACTTGAATAGCTTCTACGAAAACCCCTTCTTCTTGAACGAGAGCTAGACTTAATTCGGCTTCTTTTAGCATAAGAACATCATTGGCACCATTTCCAATAGCCACACAATGATCTGCACCAAGTTCGTGAATATATTTTAGTTTTTGTTCTTGTTGATTCACTTCATCTGATAACAAGACTAACTTAACCGGACAATTTTGAAGTTCTGATGCTGCTAATCCAAAAGTATCAGCTGTAATGACATGTAACGATACAAGTTTTGATAATTGGTATAACAATTCTTTGAGGCCAGGATACATTCTTCCATCTTTGGCTAACGTTCCGTTGTAATCCATGACAACATGTTCGATGTCAAATTTTCCACGACCTGGAACAAAAAAAGAAATCATTTTTTTTCAAAAGTATAAAACTCTACCAAATCGACAGATAAAATGAATGATTTAATTTTGCGAAAATGAAATTTGTAGATATTCATACGCATTTAAAAACAGATACTGAAGACGATCTAGTTAGGATAATAAGCTATTATCAAACACCATCGGTGGAACCTTCTGATTTTTTTAGCATCGGCATTCATCCGTGGTATTTAAATGAACACTTAGATGAAAAATGGTTTATTCATCCTTTGTGTGTAGCCATTGGTGAATGCGGACTAGATAAGGTTCGTTCATCTTTTTCTATAGAAGATCAGCAGAAAGTTTTTCATCAACATCTTGTTTATGCTCAATATCACAAAAAGCCTGTCATATTACATGTTGTTAGAGCCTATGTAGAGCTTATGAACAGCATCAAACAATTTCCCCATTTGATATACATCTGGCATGGATTCGGTGGAAACTATGAACTTTTTAAACAATTCGAAAAATTTAACATGTTTGTATCTTTTGGTTTTAGAGGAGCTAAGAACTTAGGCTGGAAGCAAATTCCCATCGATAGGGTATTGATGGAAACAGACGATTCTTCGAAAAAGATCCAGGATGTATATCTTACTTATGCTAAAATTACAGGTTATTCTCTGGATTTTGTTATTGAAAAAGTTTATCATAATGCAGAAAGAGCTTTGGGAAGATTGGTGTGAACGTACGTTTTTATTGTTGGGTAGGGAAAGTGTGGAAAAATTGCATGACGTTCACGTGCTAGTGGCAGGTTTGGGTGGGGTAGGTGGAATGGTAGTGGAATCACTTTGTCGAGCGGGTATTGGGCATTTTACTTTGGTAGATGCCGATGTTATTCACTCGTCCAATATAAATAGACAAATCATTGCTACCACCAAAAACATAGGTGTACTGAAGGTCAAAGCTTGGCAACAAAGAATTCTAGAAATCAACCCCTCATGCAAAGTCCAGACATACACGTGGTTTTTAAAAGACGAAAAAATACCTCAAATTCTTGATCAACATTATGATTTTGTGGTTGACTGCATCGATACACTTGCGCCTAAAACTTTTTTATTGTATCATACATGTCAGCGAAAATACAAAGTCATATCAAGTTTAGGAAGCGGAGGTAGAATAGATCCCATGTCTGTTCGAATAGGTGATATTTCCGAAACTTCTAACGACCGACTTGGTTATTATCTTCGGAAAAGATTGCATAAGCTAGGGATTTATAGAGGCATACCAGTTGTTTATTCGAAAGAACCTATTCGAAATCAGAGTATATTATCTAAGGACATCACACAAACTCCACAATCCATAGTGGGAACCATTTCCTACATGCCCATGGTTTTTGGTCTTTTCATGAGCAGCTACATCATTCGAAGTCTTTTAGATTTATAGCTTATTGATAATGCTCAATAGCTTCTTCTATGGCCTCGAGAAGGGGATCGATGGATATTTTTTTACCGGTAGCTTGAAGCATCCATACTTGGGGCGTAAGCCTACCTTGTGAGAAGACTCGTATAATTTCTTTAGCAAAAGGCTTTCCTTTAAAAGCATTTTCTAGCTGGAATTCAATGATATGTCCAATGGGATAGGCGGAAAGGTAGAGAGGATCAGCAATCATGTGGCTGTAAATTGCTAATATAGGTTGATCTTTAATGTTAAAAACTGGTGCGTAATATTGATTCCACACATCTATAGCGATTTTAACAACAGCATTTTTGAGTTCTTCAGCTGTAGCTTCGGGATTTTCGTATAACCATTTCCAAGTACGTATATCTACTAGGCTAACCCCCATAATTTCATAAAGCGACCAGGCTAGTTGCAATACTTCGGCTTCGCTGGAAGCAGAAATAGGTTTGCCAAGGAGAATTAAATCTCGTCGTTGAAACATAAATGCTAAAGCTTCGGTAAAAGCTGTATTAGGTACACCAGCTAAGATGTAATGAGGAACATAATGAAGCGAAATGGTTTGCTCGACGTTATGGCCTAACTCATGGATAGCAATGTTATAACCTTTGTATAGCATACCCGTTGAGGGTATACGAGTTCGTAGATGACTAACGTCAGACCTCATTTGGGCTCCCCATGCATGACCGCTTCCACGAGCTGGTTCGACAACAATTTTATTGCCAATAAATTGAGCATCTTTATCAGGAAAACCCAATTGTTTCAACATGCGAGGTATGTCTTTCTGGAATGTCAAATTGTTTGGATAAAGCTTTTGAGTGAGCTTATCGAGTTCGTCTTCGGGAAGAGAGGTTTTATCAACAAACTGATTGAACCATATGTCGAATGGTCGAAGTTTTCTATTCAGTTTTTTTTCAATGATTTGAGCCATTTTTTTCATCAGCGGATGTGAAATAAATTGCACGAATAGTTTTTCCACCTCATCGCAATTCATTTCCATTTCATGGTCAAATTTTCTCGTAATGGCAGAAGGATAGTAAGTATAGTAGGGATCTAAAGCCTTTTGAGTATGAAATATTCGAAGGAGACATTCGTATCTTTTATTAGGCTCAGGTGAAGGCTGAATAACTTCGTTGTTTTCAATGATGACATTTTTTTCAGGTTGCCAGATATGGGTTGAATCGTTAATAACTTTTTCTGGTATGGTTTGACGAATAATATGAAGCATGACCTGATAAATGATTTCTTGTTTTTCTAAACCATTAACTTGGTCAGCGTAAAGAGCTTTAATTTCGTCTCGAAGTCCCCAGTGGGACAAGAGCATTTTGTCTTTGGGAAATAAGAACTTACCCTTTGAGTTCTGGATTTTTCCCATATAAATGTTATAGGACGAGATGTAGTTTTCAGCTTCAGTGATTGCCTGAGATGCTTGAAGTTGCAATTCAGCAGGTACACGACTGATAAATAAATCAGCCATCCGTGCAAACGCCCACTTGCGTGCATCCCATTCTAAACCTAACTTGTTTTTTTCTTCTAAAGAATAATGGGAGAAGTTAAGAAGTACTACAAAAGCAATTTTGGTTTTAAACATATCCTCATTAAAATGTGATGTAACGTCATAACCTGCAAACATTTGATCAATAGTGGTAAGTTCTCCTCGAGGTTCGTGGAGATATCTGTTGTTTTCAATGGTCAGAGCATTGTAGTATCCAAATATATTTTCGAAGTAGAAATTTAGTCTGGCGAAGAGAGTATCCAAATTTTTCCCTGTGGTAAAATTGTCCAAACAAAACTGTTCAAAATCTTTTTCATTTCCATCTGATGATGTCCAAAAACGAGCTACTTGTTGAACACCTTTCTGAATTCTTTCTTTTTCAGACTCACCATATTTCATCATCAACTGACTTATAACATTTTGTTGCATCTTATCACTGATCCAAGGTTTTCTTTCTTTTTCTTTCTGGCAGGCCATGAAAAATATCAAATTTAAAATAAGAATCAAGAAACGGTATTTTTTCATAATTTTAATTTTTTTTCAAACATAATAATTTTGAGAAAAGCAATATGTTAAGTATAGTAGTTCCATTATACAATGAAGTCGAGGTTCTTATTAGTTTTCATGATGTTTTGTACGAGGTGTTGAATAAAATTAAAGAGCCTTTCGAATTGATTTATGTTGACGATGGAAGTACTGATGGCACAGCTCAATTATTAGAAGAACTACATCAGCAATGCGATAAGGTTAACGTGATATTTTTAACTGCAAATTTCGGACATGAAGCAGCTATGGTAGCTGGTTTGAATGCTGCTCGTGGCGAATATATTTTTTGCATGGATGGAGACTTGCAGCATCCTCCTTCGATGATACCTCATATGTTTCAGAAAATTAAAGAAGGCTATGAGTTAGTTTTGATGAGGAAATCATCTTTAAAAACTTATCCTTTATTAAGGCTTTTGGCTACACGAGTATATTATTGCTTGTTGAAAGTTGTTTTGCCACATGGATTTGATCCATATATTTCCGATTTTTTTGTTATAAAAAAAAGAATCAGAGATATAATTGTTCGCCAATATGTTGAGAGGACCAGACTTTTACGTGGCATACTGCAATCGTTAGGTTTTAAAAAAGCCGTACTCGATTATGAACCAGGTTGGCGAAAAGCTGGTAAAAGTAAATATTCATTTACAAGTTTGGGCTTACTATCTTTAGAAATGCTCTCCATGTTTTCTGAGAAACCTCTTAGAATTGGCATTTTGTTGGGGTTTCTTATGGCGTTGTTTGCTACTATTGTTGGAATTTATTCCCTTGTGATGTATTTTATTGATAAACCTGTCTCAGGATATACTACTATAGTTGTTCTGCTAAGCCTTGTGTCGGCATTTCAGTTCATTTTATTGGGTATCATTGGAAATTACGTAGGTTTTGTATTTAGGGAAATAAAAAAACGCCCTCTTTACTTGATTGAGAGGACGCTTTTTCACGAATCATGAGTAAATTTATTCGCCCAGGGCTAAACGGACAAATCCAGTTACTTTTAATTCAGGATCTTTCTGAGAAAGATATTTCCCTACGGTCAAAGAACTATCCATAATGTATTCCTGGTTAAGTAAAGTGTTTTCCTTCAGAAATTTGTTGAGTTTGCCGAGAGCTATATTTTCTATCATGTTTTCAGGCTTTCCTTCATTTCTCGTAGCTTCACGGGCTATCTCAAGTTCTTTGTTTTTGATATTTTCTGGTACATCAGGTATATCAACCGCAATAGGTCGCATGGAAGCTATTTGCATAGCTACGTTTTCACTGATTTCTTCAATATCATTAGTGGTTTTGTTAAAACCAACAATAACGCCAACGCGATTATTGTGATGATTGTAGAAGCCAACAAAAGGAGCTTCGATGCAAGCATATTGAGACAATTCAATCTTTTCTCCAATTTTACCAAGCAAATCATTAATTAAATCACTGATTGTACTGTCTTTATAAGAAAGGGAGAGAACTTCTTCAATGTTTTTTGGCTTTTTTTCAATGGAAATTGATAGAATGGTTAGAGCAGCTTTTATAAATTCTTCATTACGAGATACGAAATCAGTTTCGCAATTAAGCATGAGGATTGCTCCGAATTGCCGATCACTTGTTGTTCCGGCAACGACGTAACCTTCATTTGCACTTCTATCTGCACGTTTGGCAGCTATTTTTTGTCCTTTTTTTCGAAGAATTTCGATAGCTTTCTCGAAATCTCCTTCGGCTTCGATGAGGGCATTCTTGCAATCCATGACCCCTGCACCGGTTCTTTCCCTTAATTTGTAAACGTCTTGAGCTGAAATGTTCATATTAATTTTTTTATTCGGCTGGTTCAATGTTAATTTTTCGTATATTTCCTTTACCTGGCTTGGCTGTTATGCGTTTTCTTTTGCGCGAAGTTGCGGTCCCTTCTTCTTCGTCCATTCTATCTATTTGTAATGGTGTTGATTCATCCATCATGCTATCATGCTCTTCTTTGTCTGCTTCGGAAGTAAGTGCTTGCTCTTGTAGACCTTCTTTAATATATTCAGTAACTGCTTTTAATATAATTTCGATGGATTTTCCTGCATCATCGTTTGCGGGAATTGGGTAGTCGACAATCGTGGGATCAGAATTGGTGTCTACAATTGCGAAAGTAGTTAGTCCTAAAATTCGAGCTTCTTTAACAGCAATATGTTCTTTTAAAATATCTACGATGAAAACGGCAGAAGGTAACCTTGTCATGTCGGCAATAGAGCCAAAATCACGTTCTAATTTTGCTCTTTCTCTGGTTATTTGAAGTCGTTCTCGTTTAGAAATGTTAAAAAAGGCAGGATCATTTAACATTTTGTCAATAGCTTGCATTCTTTTGATGGTTTTTCTGATGGTTACAAAGTTAGTTAGCAATCCACCAGGCCATCTTTCGACAACATATGGCATTCTCACAGACTTAGCAGCTTCTGCAATGATATCTTTGGCTTGTTTTTTGGTGCCAACAAAAAGTATTTTTTTCCCAGCACGAGCGAGAGCTTTTAAAATTTCGCCACTTTCCTCAATTTTAGCAAGTGTTTTTCTCAAGTCAATGATGTGAACACCATTTTGCTCCATAAAAATATAAGGAGCCATTTTGGGATTCCACTTGCGCCTTAAATGACCAAAATGACAACCTGCTTCTATTAATTGTTCTAAAGTAACTTTACTCATTATTATTGAATTAAGTTTAAACTTATTATCGCTTGGAGAACTGATTTTCCTTTCTAGCCTTGGGTCTTCCGGGCTTTTTGCGTTCTACCATACGTGGATCGCGTTTGAGAAGTTCTTCTTTTTTCAATACTTCGTGCCATTCTTCATTGAAACTAACAAGTGCGCGAGCAATACCAAGACGTAGTGCTTCTGCTTGTCCTTTAACACCACCACCATCTAAAGTAGCCCGAATGTAAAACTTATCAATCGAATCAGTAAGCTTTAAAGGTTTTTCGATTTCATGCTGATAGATCAGTACCGGAAAATATTCCTTGTAGTCTTTGCCGTTGACGATAATTTTACCCTCCCCAGGTTTGGCTTCTTTCAAGCGAACTCGTGCTACTGCTGTTTTTCTTCTTCCTGTGGTTACGATTTCTTCTGACATAGTCATTATTTAATTTCATTAAGATTGATTACGATGGGCTGTTGGGCTTGATGTTTATGTTCCGGGCCAATGTAAACATGGAGGTTCTTGAATATTCTTCTTCCCAATCTGTTTTTTGGGAGCATTCCCCTGACAGCATGTTCCACTACGAAAGTAGGTTTTGTTTTTAATAAATGGTTAATTTTATTAAATCTTTGTCCCCCAGGGTAACCTGTATAGTAAACAAGTTCCTTTTGTAGAAGTTTTGACCCCGTTATTTTGACTTTTTCTGCGTTGATGACAATAACATTATCTCCACAATCTACATGAGGAGAATATGATGGTTTATGTTTACCTCGTAATAAGAAGGCAACCATTGAAGCCAAACGACCCAGTGGTTGATTTTCAGCGTCCACTACTAGCCATCTTTTCTGGACAGTGTGCTTATTGACAAATTTTGTTTTATACTTGAGCGTATCCATGCTTAGATTTTTAAAAAATACCCCTTAAATTGGCTTGCAAAAGTACAAATATTTTTTGTTTTACAAAATTTTTTTAAAAACTTTTTAATTAACTACCGAAATCATCAAAGGCTATGTTTTCCTGTGGAACACCTAAATCGTCCAACATTCGAAGTACAGCTTGTAACATAGCTGGAGGCCCGCAAAGATAGTATTCTATTTCTTCGGGCTCTGGGTGAAACTTCAAGTAATTATCATAGGCTACTTGATGAATAAAACCAGTAAGGCCATCCCAATTGTCTTCGGGTTTGGGTTCGGATAAAGCGACATAAAATTTAAAATTGGGAAATTCTTTTTCGATACGCTGAAAATCTTCAAGATAGAACAATTCACGTTTGGATCGTCCACCATACCAAAAAGTAGCCTTACGGTTTGTTCGTCGAGTAAGAAACAAATCAAAAATATGGGATCGCATAGGTGCCATGCCGGCTCCACCACCGATAAACATCATTTCATGTTGAGTTTCTTTGATATGAAATTCACCATATGGTCCAGAAACAATAACCTTATCTCCTGGTTTTCTTGAAAAAATGTAGCTTGAGCATAGGCCTGGAGGAACCTTCATAAAAGAGTTGGTTTTTTTATCCCATGGAGGTGTTGCAATACGTACATTAAGCATGATAATATCGTTCTCGGCAGGATGATTTGCCATGGAATAGGCTCTTACTACGGGTTCTGTAATCTTTACCTTCAGATCCCATAATCCGTACCGATCCCATTCATCTCGATATTCTTCTTCAACTTCAATATCTTTTTTATAATCAATTGTGATGTGTGGCGGAACTTCAATTTGAATATATCCTCCACTTTTGAAATTCAGTCGTTCACCTTCTGGCAATTTAAGTACAAATTCCTTGATGAATGTAGCGACATTACGATTAGAAACAACTTCACATTCCCATTTTTTGATACCAAAGATTTCCTCTGGAACTTGGATGGAAAGATCCTGTCGTACTTTGACTTGGCAAGCAAGTCGCCAGTGATCCAAAATTTGTTTTCTATTGAAAAAGCCAACTTCGGTAGGTAGAATTTCTCCACCCCCACTTATCACTTGAACTCGGCAGGTACCGCATGTTCCACCACCTCCGCATGCAGAAGGTAGAAAAATGTTTTTTTCACTTAGAGTTGATAATAAGCTATTTCCAGGCTGTACTTCTACTTTACGGTCTTCATTAATGGAAATGACAACATTGCCTTGAGGTGTAAGTTTCTTTTTAGCATAAAGCAATAGTGTAACCAGAAGCATGATAACAGACAGAAAAACCAGGATGCTAGCAATAATGGTTTGTCCGAATACGGATAAGAGAATTTCCATACAGCTATTAGATTTTTATTCCAAAAAAACTCATGAAAGCAATTCCCATCAATCCGGTTGTTATGAAGGCAATACCGAGTCCTCTGAGAGGTGCTGGAACATTAGAGTATTGCATTTTTTCGCGAATTGCAGCTAAAGCAACAATCGCTAGAAACCAGCCGATACCAGATCCCAAG
The DNA here is from genome assembly GCA_026418905.1 of Bacteroidales bacterium. NCBI lineage: Bacteria > Pseudomonadati > Bacteroidota > Bacteroidia > Bacteroidales > Bacteroidales bacterium. The sequence continues at coordinate 56,592 of JAOAAK010000041.1, forward strand.
CCAAAAGAAATGGCTTCGCCTAACGTTTTGAGTTCTCTTTCTTGCATAAACAATGATGCCCCCAAAATAGCACAATTTACAGCAATAAGTGGTAGAAAGATTCCAAGCGCATTGTAAAGACCAGGGAAAAATTTTTCAATCACCATTTCTACTAGTTGTACCATGGCAGCAATGGTAGCAATAAACATGATAAAACTTAGAAAACTTAAATCTATCTCTTTTAGTCCAGGATTAATCCATGATAAAGCACCAGGAAGAAGAAAAAATTTATTTAGAAGAAAATTAAGTGGTACAGTAATGACTAAAACAAATATCACTGCAATTCCAAGTCCTGCACTGGTTTTTACAGTTTTAGAAACAGCCAAGTATGAGCACATGCCTAAAAAATAGGCAAAAATCATGTTGTCAATAAAAATGCTTCTCACAAATATGTTGGCGAGATGTTCCATAGCATTTAACTTTTATCAATTAATTGACGGAACTTACTTCTTTGTATCCAGATGATGATTCCAATGGTAATTAGAGCCATGGGTGGCAGAATCATCAAACCGTTGTTTTCGTAACCAATTTCGTAAAAAACAGGGGGAATGACAGAATAACCAAATATGCTGCCTGATCCTAATAACTCTCTAAAGAAACTTACAATTACCAAAATGATTCCATATCCAGCACCATTGCCCAATCCATCTAAAAACGATTTCCATGGCTTGTTGGCCATGGCAAAAGCTTCTAATCTTCCCATCACAATGCAGTTGGTAATGATAAGGCCTACAAAAACGGAAAGTTGCTTACTTACATCGTAAACAAAAGCTTTCAATACTTGATCGACTAGAATGACTAGAAATGCAATAACAATCAGCTGAACAATGATTCGAATACGTGGAGGAATGGTTTTTCGTATTAGAGATACAATTAAATTTGAAAAAGCAACTACGATTATCACAGCTATGGCCATAACAAGGGCAGGTTTCATTTTAACCGTAACGGCAAGAGCTGAACAGATACCCAAAACCTGAACAGTAATAGGATTATTCAGATTTATGGGCTGTGTTATAAGTTTTCTGTTTTCTGATGAAAAAACATCATTGATTTTCATGATGATATTTTTTTCTGTTTTTTTCTAAAAAAGGTTCGAAGAATTTGAGAGCTTTTTCAATCATATCGGTAGTTCCATTACTGGTAATAGTACCACCACTAATTGCATCTACATCGTGAAAGGGATCGAATTGGGGATTGTTCTTCCCTCCCTTCACGAGGCGAACAGGTCGTAAGTCATTATTTTTGAAAATCTTTTTACCAGAAAATTGAGCCTGAAAAACAGGTGTAGAAATCTCGGCCCCTAAACCAGGTGTTTCACCTTTGTGATCAAATACTGCACCCTCGATGGTTTCAAAATCACTTTTCAGGGCCATATAACCCCAAATGGGCCCCCACAGTCCTAAACCATACATAGGGAGTACGTAAATAGTATCTTGATTTTTCTTTAGAACAAATACGGGTAATTGAGATTTTCCCTTCTCATGGTAAGTCTTGTAAGCTTCTTTAATGTTGACTTCAAAAGGAATAATTTCAGATGTTTTATTTTTATAATTGTAGGTGGAAACAATGTTACCGTTGTTGTCGACAAGGTATTCTGCAATGAGATGGCTCTTATAAATTTTTTCCGCGTTTTGTTTGTTGTTTTCTATGTGAGCACTATTTAAAATATATTGGATTTTTTCGGTTTTAATGTTAGCTTGTTGGAAAGGTTGTAAACCACTGGAAGCGAGAGCAAGCATGATACCCACAATAATAATAAGGATTGAACTATAAATAAAAATGTAACGGTTACTGAACATAACAAAGGGTTTAATTCAATTTAACATTTTGCATATTTAATCGTTTCATTCTTTTTCGAATGTGTCGTTGTATAACCATATGATCTATAAGAGGAGCAAAGACATTCATAAGAAGTATAGCCAGCATCATGCCTTCAGGATAAGCAGGATTGAGCACGCGAATCAAAATGGTAAAAACTCCGATCAGAAAACCATAGATTAACTTTCCACGAGGAGTTTGTGCAGCAGTGACGGGGTCAGTTGCCATGAAAACAGTTCCAAATGCAAAACCTCCTATGATAAGATGATACCACGGTAGCATGGTCATATATGAATTCCCTTTCCAGAGATAAAAAACGGTGGCCATAAATAAGGCACCAACTACTGTACTAAGCATAATACGTAAGCTTCCCACACCAGTAACTACTAAAATAATAGCTCCCAGAAGAATCATAAGAGTAGATGTTTCACCAATTGAACCAGGTATAAAGCCTAAAAAAGCATCTATGGGTGGGTATAATTCATAAACTTTATCGATGTTGGGATCAAGGGCAGCCACAGCTAGAGGGGTAGGACCTGAGACAACATCCGCTGGTACGACCCATGGACTGTCGCCCGACATATGGGAAGGATAAGCAAAAAAGAGAAAAGCACGAGCTAGCAAAGCTGGATTCATGATGTTCATCCCCGTTCCACCAAAGGCTTCTTTACCTATAAGAACAGCAAATGCTGTAGCTACAGCAACCATCCACAAAGGTATAGTTGGGGGAACAATTAAAGGAATAAGCAAACCACTTACAAGAAATCCTTCGTTTACTTCATGATGACGAACTTGTGCAAAAATAAATTCTATGGAAAGTCCTGTGATGTAAGTAACGATAATAATAGGTACCACTTTGACTAAACCAAACCAAAACAATTTCCAGAAACCAACTTGTAACAATATGTCGGACCAATGAAGTCCTGCGTATTGCCTTTGATGCATGTAATGTTGAACTCCAACATTTAAGATGCCAAAAAGCAGGGCAGGTATAAGCGCTAAAAGAACTATAGACATTACTCTTTTGCTATCGATAGCATCTCGGATATGGGAACCTGTCCCTGTGACTTTATTGGGAACAAAAAGAAAGGTTTCAAATGCATCAAATGTTGAATGTAGAAAATAAAGTTTACCTCCCTTTTGAAAATGTGGTTTTACGCGATCTAAGAATATTCTTAATTTTTTCATTTGCAAATGATTTTAATACCCTAGTTCCTTAATCATCATTAGAATACCATCGCGAATGATTTGTTGTGATTCGATCTTAGAGGCACAAACGAATTCGCACAGTGCAAAATCTTCTTCAATGACTTCATAAATACCTAATTTTTCCATCATGTCGATGTTTTTAGTAATAATAGCTTTGAGTAGATAGACAGGAAAAATATCAAAGGGAAAAACCTTGTCGTATTGATCACTGAGAATAAATGGTCTTTCACCACCATGATAATTGGTGTCGAGCCGATATTTTCTTTTTGGAAAAAGCCAGCTAAAAAAAGTGTGTGACGCACTATATTTGTTAAACCCTGGAGCAGCCCAACCCATAAATTCATAATAGTCTCCTTCTGGTATGACTGTAATTTGTGTATCATGAAACATCAGAAAGCCATCTTTTTCAATTTTTGTTCCCGTCAATACATTTCCAGAAATAACACGAACGTTGTCTTGTATTAAATTGTCCTTAAGTAAATTAGCAATTTGTCCTTCTGATGGAAAGAGATAAACACCTGTGGTTTTCAGTTCTGATCCTGTTAAGGCAAGTTGTCGGTAGAAAATTCTTTTTCCTGTATTAAAAACATAACCTAAAGCTACAACGTCTTGCGTGTTGAGTGTCCATACATATTCTCCTTTACGTAGAGGAGCAACGTGATGTATATGTACACCAACATTTCCGGTTGGATGAGGACCATCAAACCATTGAATAAAAATTTGATCAGGTAAATTCTGATAAATATCAGAATTATTCTTTTTTACATGAAGGCTAAGAATTACACGTCCGGATGTAAGTTTTTGTAGCATTTTAAGTCCGACCAGGAAATGATCAAAGTTTGCTTGAATAAATGGATCAAAGGATATGGCAAGTGGAGCCGTGTCAAAACCAGTGATGAAAATGTCTCGCGGAGTGATGGAGGGATTGGCAAGAACTCCATAAGGTCTTTGTCTAATGAGAGGCCAGAAGCCAGATGTTAATAAAAATTCTATTATTTCTTCTTTTTGCATCTGATTTACTGACTGAATAGGAAAAACAGTATTATCAACAGGTTCAGTAGCTTCGATGACTATTTTTTCAAGGCGTCGTTTTTCACCTCGCGTGATTTTTTGTATTTTACCTGTCACTGGTGATGTTAAAACAATTTTTTCAATTTCTTTGTGTAAGACAATAGGTTGACCTGCCTTGACGGATTGGCCTTCTTCTACCAATAATTTGGGTTGTATGAATTTGATCACGTGGGGTTGAATGGCATAAAGAGTTGGTGTATATATTCGAGGGGTTAAATCGTTCACCTCACCCAATAAGGGGATATCAATACCCTTTTTTATCCGTATGACTTCCATGATTAATAATGAATAAAATCGTGCAAAAATACATTTTATTTGCTTTATTTTGCACATGAGTTATATAGGACATTTAAACCAAAAAAATTGATAATGAGAGCAAAATATTTTCGCTTGATATATATCAGTTTTACTACATGCTTTTTTGCTTGTAAAACATCAAATAACTTTATTACTTCACAAAACAATGATTTTTATTCACAAGACAGAATAAAAACCATCAACTACGTTTACGATCCAAATGTCAGATCGGTGGTTGTTGCCCCAAAAGATTGGTCATTTGGTTTTCCAATTATATTACTGAATAAAATAGTGCCACTAGAAATATCCTTTGACCTATTAGGAGATACATACAAAGAATTTCATTATCGCATTAGATATTGCGACATGAAGTGGCAGAAACTCGATATCCCTTTTTTTGAGTATGCTGAGGGATACGAAGACAATGTGATTGAGAATTTTTCTCTATCAAGATCTTATCCTATATCGTACGTCCATTATTCATTTCAAATCCCTAATGATAAACTAAAACCATTGCGTAGTGGTAACTATTTGTTAGAAGTGTTTCATTTTGATGAGAAAGGAAATGAAAAGCTGACCTTTGTTCATCGTTTTATGGTGTCGGAGCAAATTTTGCCCATCGAACTAACAGTCAAAAAAGCTGATGATATCGAGAAGAGATCTACTCATCATCAAATTGAAATTAAACTAAATCCTAGTTTTCTACAAAATCCTTTAAACAACGTGCGAATCGTAGTTTTACAAAACAAGCGTTGGGACAATGCATTATACCTTGATAATCCTGACTACATCAGAGAAGAAGGATGGATTTATCGGAATCAAACCAAATATCTTTTTCCCTCCATGAATGATTTTCGAGCAATAAACATTAAAAGTTTGCATTCCGTCAACGAATGGGTTCAAAACATGAAGGGCAATCATGTTTATCTGAAGCCTATCATGCCTAGAAATTCTGCACCATACATTTCTTTTCCTGATCTAAACGGCGCTTTTATAGTAAAGTCAGATGATGATCTTAACACCAATGTAGATGGCGAGTATGTTTTCGTGCACATGAAGATGCCTTATTCTTCACCCAGGAAAGATGGCTATTTCTATGTTACTGGCGACTTTACAGCTTGGTCTACTGATACATTATACCGTATGAAATACAATGACTCCACTAGATCGTATGAAGCAACCTTACTTCTTAAGCAAGGATATTACAATTATCAAATAGCTTTTTTGCCTATAGGTAAAAATTCCTTTGACTTTTCTCTTGTGGAAGGTTACATTTCTGAAGCTGATAACGATTATTTTGTATTCGTTTATTTCAGAGATCCCGCAACACTTTATGATAGACTCATTGGTTTTGAGGTCAAAAGAACCCCTCGTGGATGGTTGTGAGAGTTAATCGAGAGGACCTATTTCTTTTTCAACTTCTTCGAGGATTTCGCAGGATTTAACAAGTTGTTTCATGGTATTGTGGTCTGGATAGAGAGGTCGATCTACCTCAAGGAAAGGAACATATTTACGTATTACTTTGTGTGCTACTTCAGTTCCTCTTCCCCAGGTATAATTTTCACCTTTACGTCGGCGGATATCAAGAGCTTGGGCAGCAGCCATGAACTCAATTCCAAGAACTCCATATGCGTTATCGAGAATCTGGAAATTCTTAAGTGCAGTGTTCATACCCATCGAAACAAAGTCTTCTTGGTCAGCTGCGGCGGGGATACTTTGAATAGATGCAGGCATCGACAAAATACGTTGTTCAACAATGAGCATATCGGCTGTGTATTGGCTAAGCATAAGTCCGGAAAATACTCCTGGATTCTCTGTCAAAAAAGGAGGAAGGCCCACGCTTAATGCAGGGTTATTCAGACGATTCATCCTTCTTTCACTCAAAACACTTACCATGGTAATAGCAGCACCTGCCATGTCCATGGGTAAAGACACAGGGCTTCCTTGAAAATTAGCTCCAGATAACTGTAAGTTGTCTTCTGGGAAAAATATTGGATTATCGCCAATACCATTCAATTCTATTTCTACTTGAGAACGAGCAAAGGCAAGTGCATCACGAGCAGCGCCTATCACTTGAGGTGTGGATCGCATAGAATAAGCATCTTGGACCTTCACTTTAAGTCTTTTTTCCAAAAGATCACCCCCCTGAGCTACTTTTCTTATGGTTGCAGCACTTTGGATGGCACCTTTAAACCCACGAGCTTCATGGATTTTATGATGATAAGGTCCGAAGTTAGCTTTCAGTGCCTCCAGTGTCATGGCAGCTGCAATTTCAGCTTGCTTTAACCATCGATAAGCATCGTAAAGGAAAATAGCACTCATAGCAGTCAATACGTTAGATCCGTTAATGGCTGCTAACCCATCACGTGCATGCAGACCTGGAATTGAAATTCCAGCTCTCTCAAAAGCAATCTTTCCAGGTAGGAGTTCACCTTCATAGTAAGCGAATCCTTCGCCCAACATGAGCAGAGCGATCTGGGACATAGGAGCCAAATCGCCGCAAGCACCTACCGATCCTTTAACGCAAACGTAAGGGGTTACCCTTTTGTTCAACATTTCAATAAAAGTTTCTACAATTTCAAGACGACAACCACTATTCCCATTAGCAAGGACGTTGGCTCGGCTTAGCATAGCAGCTCTTACCCATTCTTCTGGCATGGGGTCTCCGATGCCTGCAGCATGATTGTAAATCAAGTATCTCTGAAATTCTTTAATTTGATCATCCGGCAAAATAATTTCAGAAAATTCACCAATGCCAGTGTTAATCCCATACATCACTTCTCGAGCCTCAATTTTCTTTTCTACCATGGCCCTACAGCGTTTGATGCGTTCTTTTGCTTGTTCATCCAACTGAACTTTTTCTCCCAAACGTGCAACTTGTATGACGTTTTCAATGGTTAAATTTTTACCAGTGATGGTTAACATGTTTTTTAATTTTGCAAGCAAAGTAAAAAAAAATATTATCATCAATTTCAGGCTAAACATTTTTTATCATGTAAATTTGTTCAAAAAAATAATTATGTCTGTTTTGATGGAGTTTTCAATGTTTCCTACCGATAAGGGGGAAAGTGTGAGTTCATACGTGTCGAGGATTATAGCTTGGCTAAAGCAAAAGAATTGTCATTTTCAGCTTACCCCTATGGGAACTATTATAGAAACTGATGATATTCAAGAAGCGTTAAAATTAGTGGAAGAAGCATATCGGTTACTAGAACATGATTGTAATCGTGTATACTCGACAATTAAACTTGATATCCGAAAAGGCATGTCTGGTCGAATGGAGCAAAAGATTAAAAGTGTCTATGACCATTTGAATTTGTCGCAAAGCCAATGAGAGTTAGTTTTTTTTTGTGGGTAAGTTTTTTTTTAATTTCAGACATATTGTTACGTGCTCAACTTTTCGATGGAATGTTGACAGGTGGGCTTAACTTTACTCAAGTTGACGGAGACGAACTTATTGGCTACCGTAAAATAGGCTTTCATGGTGGACCTGGTGTAAGAGCACACATGGGTGGCAAATGGTATTTTTCGTTAGAAACAATTTTCAACCAAAAAGGGTCGTACAAAAAGTACCCTCAACAGTGGGACGATTCTATGAAGCTACCTTATTATAAGTTAACTCTTAACTATGCTGATGTTGTATGTTTAGTTCATTATGACGACAAGGCTTTATGGTTTGGGGCTGGTTTTTCTGCAGGCAGACTAGGATCTATGCGTGAAATCGAAAGAGGAAAAATCATTCCCTGGGCTTATTCAAATATGCCATATCGAAAAATGGACTATAACGTTATTGTGAGTGTCATGTTTAGAATTAAAGATAATCTTTTTTTTAATTTTCGTTATGCTTATTCAATGCGCTACATCAGAGTTAGAAATTTCGTTGCTGGAAATAATCAATGGACACGTTACCAATACAATAACATGCTTACCTGTAAGCTTATATACTTTTTACCGATAAAATTAAATTTTTAAAATTTGTTTAACCTTAAGAAATTAATTTACGTCTTATTTGTGTTAAAAATTTTAATTTTGTAGAACCTTAAAAAGAGAAAAGTATGAGAAAAGCAGTATTATTCATGAGTGGGGTTATGCTAACATGGGGTTTGTTTGCTCAAAGTAAAGTAACCCAGTTAAGTGGCCCCGTAAAAGCTCAAAAAGTTGAAAAAAACATTGTCAAAGAAAACGTCAGCGTTCAAAGTGGGCAAATTCTTCAACGTTCCGGAGTTTCATTAAAAAATGCAAAAACAACATTGGTTTCAAAAGTGGTGATTGGCTCATCCAAAAACATTTACACTGCTTTGGTATCTCAGTCAAATGTAATTAGTGCTAATCAAGATCTAAACACTATTACCATGACACGTAGAGGAAATGTTTCATCTCCTAGCTCTGGTCTTATTCAGGTATCTGTTTCTAAGGATGGAGGCAACACATGGGATAGCACCACAGTTGAGCTTTGGAATAGATATACCATTAACCCAGGCCGTTACCCATCGGGTGTTATTTACAACCCCGCTGGAAATACCAATCCTGACAATGCTTTTGTTGTAGGTTCAGGTCCTGTTCTAAATAGTTCAGCAAACAGTTTTGTAGGTAATTTTTTTGCTAGCGTTAGATTAAATGGTTCAAATTTAAATCAGCAGACTACACTTTATACCACCGATACAGCTGGTGGTGTGGGTTATGTAAATAGGTTTTCTCGTCTTTACTTGCAAGAACGTAAGGGAAAATTCTTTGTTCTTGGGGATGCTAATACTGATAATGGAACACAATATACTTCTTTTGTCACAGTTATCAACCGTGGTATTTGGGATCCAACAGGCGACAGTGTTATTTGGTCTCGCTCCTATCACGTGCCAAATTTTTTAACTAGCAATGGCTTGCCAGATGGACTAGCATGGCCTGCCCTTATCATGGATGAGAATGGTCAGAATGGTTATCTGATTTACATTGGTCGAGACGGAGATGCAACCGACAATCTTTCTTACATCCCTATGATTTATAAGACAACCGATGGAGGAGCAAATTGGGTAAAGCAAACTGCATTTGATTGGTCAGCCATTCCTGCAGTTCAAGAAATAGCTAACATATCAAGAGTTGGAAGACCTTTCTTTTCTCGAATCAAAGATGCGACCATTGATGCAAATGGTAATCCTCATTTCATTTGCTATGTTCAACCAGCTTGGAGTGACCATCCAGATTCCTTGGGATATTATGGTGTTTTTACATATCATAATGGCTTTGTATTTGACTTTTACAAAACCAGCACAGGATGGAATGGCTTTATCATAGATACCATTCGATCAAAAGATGTGGACGAAGATCATTCTCCTACTAGTGATCCTTTGGATTGGGATGAAAGAATTCAAGTTACGCGAACACCTGATGGAAGTGTTCTTTTCTTTGCATGGATGGACACAGATACTACATTAGATGCATATAACCTTTATCCAGACATTATTGTAAAACGTTACAATGTTGCTACTAACACCCTTGGACCTCGTGTTAATCTAACTCAGGGAACCAACTATGATGGTGTTAACTATTGGATGTACTTGGGGGATTATTGTTTCGTTGATCAACAGGGGATAGCAACTCTTCATATTACTACATCTGATCTCAACTTGTCAGATGTCGGTCCTGTCAAGCATTATTATGTGAAAAATGTGAAAATAGCTCCCAATGGTGAATATGCTTCTATTAAAGAATCCACAAGCCCGATAGTATCTATATACCCCAATCCTGTAAAAGATCAACTTTATGTTAATCTTAACTCTGGCAACTATCAACTCTACATCTACAATACTTTGGGCAATTTAGTTTTGAGTAAAGAAGCAAATGGTGGAATGAACGTTGTCGATATGAGCAAGCTTCCTGCAGGTCTATACATTATTAATGTCACAGGTTCTGGCTCTAATGTTGTGAAAAAAGTTATTAAACAATAATGAACTATATTTGAGTTTATAAGCCGCTCTTGAGGAGCGGCTTTTTTTTTCAGAATCTCTATTTTTGTAAGGGGATATATCATGAGTAATAAAGGCAAGCTTATTGTTTTTGAAGGTATTGATGGTTCTGGCAAAACTACTCAGGCGCTACTATTGGTCGAGTATTTGAAGAAAAAAAACATAACTTCAGAGTACTGTCATTTTCCAAGAGTGGATGTAAACTCTATATATTCTAATTTGATTAAGATTTTTTTACAAGGCAAATGGGGTCCTAAAGAGGAAATAGATCCCTATTTGATAGCATTTCTTTATGCTGGGGATCGTAAAGAGCTGGCTTCCTCTTTGCATGAAAAGCTGGGGCAGGGTATGTGGCTTGTATTGGATAGATACGTGATGTCTAATATGGCTTATCAAGGTGCTAGAATACCTGATAAGGATAAAAATGCTTTTTTCCAATGGCTTGAATATACCGAATTCCAATTGTTTAATCTTCCTAGACCTGATGTAACTTTTTTACTTCTTATGCCTTCTGAATTTACTGCGCAAAACTTGAAAAAAACGAGACCTCTCAAAGATCGTGCAACTGGCGTAGAACCCGACTTGTTTGAAAAGGATTCATCCTTTCAAAAAAAAGTGAAAGATACGTATCTTTACCTTGCAAGCAATGAAAAAAATATTACTGTCTTGGATTACTCGGTACAAAAAAGTGTACCTCCTCCTGAAGCAATACATATTGATATTTTACGTCAACTTTTCTGATATATGGAATAAGCGATAAAAAAAAGAAATGTATTTTTTTTATTTATTTTGCCTATTGAAATAGTAGATAGTCAAAATGAATTTAATTGAGGAATTGTTCTCGGATGTCCACATACGGCATAGTTTGTATGCTTGTATCCAATGCGGAATCTGCACGGGCGTATGTCCGGCAGCTCAAATATACGATTACGACCCAAGAATTCTTGTTAATCTTGTTCAAAAGAGAAATGAACAAGTTTTAACTGAGCTACTTCAGAGTGATTACATTTGGTATTGTGGTGAATGCATGTCGTGCAAGACACGATGTCCACGAGATAACACTCCTGGTGAAATAGTCATTGCTCTTCGTCAACTTTCGCAACGGAAAGGATATTTTGTTTCCTCTCGAAGAGGACGCCAGCAATATGTTATTCGTAAAACCATAGGTGAAAGCATTCTTCAGGAAGGATATTGTGTCTATTTCGATCATGTTGACCTCGATCGTTTTCCTGAACAAGGACCTACATGGCAATGGGTTCGAGATCATCGGAATGAAATTCTTTCTAAGGTGGGTGCAAGTTATCAACAAAAAACAGCTGGTCCCATGAGGAAAATTAGGGAGGAGGATCTTCAAGAACTGAAAAAAATTTTTGAAGTCACTGGGGCCAGCCAATTATTTCAACTGATTGATGATTATTCACGCAATGTCATGATGGAAGAAAACAAGAGTGAAGAAGAATATATTCGCGAAATCTTTGAAAAATAATGACGATATGAATATTTTTAAAGAACGCTACATGAAGGATATACCGGATGATCACTTTTGGTTTGCTCGAAGCTGTATTCGTCAAACTTTTTTTCCTGGTGCTGAGCAGATGTTTCTTAAGATCATGCGAGAAAAACTTTTTAAAGATGTTTACGATTCTCCTCATCATACCACATGTACAGGTATTGGATATCATAGTGATATTGTTCCATTTGAGACTATCATGACTGTCGTTGCTCGTCAATTTGCTTTAATGACAGAAGATGGTTATGAGCATGTAGCTATTAGCTGTGTAACAAGTTTTGGAATTTACCAAGAGGTCCTTGAAAAATGGGAATTGGAACCAGAACTATTAGAGAAAGCACGTACTTATCTCAGGCAAGCTACAGGAAGAGAATTTAAATTGCCTGTGGCTGCTGTCCATACTTCCGATATCATCTTTAAATTTCGTGAGGAAATAGCTCGGATTATGAAATATCCTCTCATCAATAGGTTCACTGGAAAACCTCTTAGAGTGGTAGATCATGTTGGTTGTCATTATGCTAAGATGTTTCCTCAAAAAAGTATAGGAGGGGCAGAATACCCCTATGTATTGGCAGGGATGGTTGAGGCATGGGGAGGTCAACCTGTAGATTATCCAGAACGTAGACATTGTTGTGGTTTTGGTTTTAGAAATTACCTCATCAAATCAAATCGGAGTTACTCATTGACTCATTCTAAAATAAAGTTTGAATCTATGTATCCATACCGTCCGGATTTTATCATAACCAATTGTCCTGGTTGTGCTATGTTTATGGACAGGTGGCAATATGTGCTTGCTGAAACCGAAGGAAAAACTTACGGAGAAGAACCACGGAAAGGAATACCGGTGCTGACTTTCGAAGAAACAGCTGCTTTGGTGATTGGTTACGATCCTTGGGAGATCGGTTTGCAAATGCATCAAGTTTCGGTAGAGCCGTTACTTGATAAAATGGGAGTTTCTTATGATCCTGACGGAAAATTTCTTGACAAAAACGGAAATTACTTAGATAAACCTCAACGACCATCGGTTTTAAAATGTAACTAGCATGGAGAAATCATGTTTTGACGTCATTATTGTGGGTGGTGGCATAGCAGGGATGCAAACTGCCATTTACCTTTCAGAAATGAATTTTAAAGTTGCCCTATTTGAAAAACAAAATCGCCTGGGTGGGAAATTGCTAGAATACGATCGACTTTTTCCTTCTTTTGAAAAAGCTGAAGATATTTTAAATGAATTGAATCAAAGAATCCAGAGTTTACCCATTGAATTATTTGTAGGAGAAAACGTAGAAAAAGTTGAAAAAAAAGATGGCTTTTTCTTCATTCAAACAGAATCGGGTCGTATCGATTCGCAAGCCCTTGTTCTGGCTTTTGGTTTTGAATTTTTCGATGCAACCTTAAAAGAAGAGTACGGATATAGAGTAGTTGAAAATGTTTATACGAGCGTAGATATCGAAAAAATGATCAAAAATCCTTTGTCGTTGCAGCAACGCTTTTCTTCAAAACCACAAGCTTTTGGTTTTGTTCACTGTGTTGGTTCAAGAGATGAAAAGGTAAAGAACAATTACTGTAGCAAAGTATGTTGCATCACTGCTATAAAGCAAGCTATTGAACTGAAAGAAATTTTTCCAACTTCGGAAATATTTTGCTTTTACATGGATTTGCGTCTCCACGAATTGATGTTTGAAACAATATACAAACGGGCACAGATGGATTACGGAATTCATTTCGTTCGCGGTAAAATATCGGAGGTTGCTCAGGGGCGAGACGGAAAAGTTGTTTTAAAAGTGGAAGATACACTTTTATCTATGCCCCTCTCTATGGAATTGGATGCGTTGGTCTTGATGATTGGCATGGAAGGTAAAAGACCGACTTTGTCGAATGATTTATCTTTTAATTTGTTTGATTTTGTTGATGTGGGTGATCTTTATATTTACAAAAATTGGAAAAAAGGGGTTTTTTGCGTAGGAGCTTGTAAGGGGCCTCGCTCAGTTCAAGAAACCTTACAGGATGCTTCTCAAACAGCCATGGAAGTTTATCGATATTTGAAAGTTAAATAAGAAAGTTCATGTCGACCAGATTTGGATATTCTTCTGTTCAACCAAGGAAAAAAGAAATTCGTTTTCCTCTTCCTTCCCTTTATGTGGATATTCTATGCCAAGAACCATCGTTGAAATTATGTATTCATTGTGGTACGTGTAGTTCTGTTTGTGTTGCCAATCGAATCCAAGAAACACGTTTTCATAAGATTCCTATCATGCTTCGTTATGGAATGACTGAGGAATCACTTACGTATGCTCGTCGTTGTTTACTCTGTGGCACTTGCATACTGACTTGCCCACGTAATGTGAACATTAGACACGTGATGTTTTTATTAAAACAATGGGATTATGAACATTCATTATGACCCTTTTGTTCTTCCATTTTTTCTGGGGGTGTTGTTTTGGTTGACCCTCTTTGTATGGAGAATTTTTTCATGGATAGATGAAATCCCTACGGGGGACAGAAGGCAAGTATGGTTCAATTTGTTTAGTCGAAAATTGTTCTTAGCTTTTGAATTAATTTTCTTAGAAAGTCTTTTACATCGTCGGATTTTTCAAAAAAACATTCTACTGGGATACATGCATATGAGCATTGCATTCGGATGGTTTATGCTCATTGTAGTTGGGTCAATTGAATCGAAATTTGGACAACATGAGGTATTCAACATGCCATGGGATCCTGTGTTTTTTAATTATTTTGAACCTCAGCGTGTCATTGAGTCATTTGGTTGGATTTTTCATTTACTAATGGATTTTTTCTTACTGATGGTATTGAGTGGTGTTTTATTGGCAATAATTAAACGTTTTCGTTCTCATTGGTTTGGTTTGCCACGCAATACACGTTTACCTTTGTTTGATAAGGTAGCATTGTATTCTTTATGGCTTATTTTCCCTGCACGTTTTTGGGTTGAATCACTCAATGCTGCTAATCATCAAAATGGAGGTTTTTTGACTCAACCGTGTGGTGATTGGTTGGCAACTTTTCTTCCTGTGCAATCGTTAGAATACCCCTCGTGGTGGGCATATTCTATCGTGCTTGGGATGTTTTTTGTGGCGCTACCATTTAGTCGCTATATGCATATCGTGACTGAGCCTTTTTTGATTTTTTTTCGAACGCTTGGAGCAAGACCATTGGAAGAATACAGTGGTCTGAGAAAAATGGAAGTATATGCATGCAGCCGATGTGGCATTTGCATCGAAGCTTGTCAACTTCATCAAGACGCTGCTATTCATGGAATGCAGGCTTCTTACTTGATTCAGAGCATTCGTTATGGTTTTTCTTTTAAAAATGAACTAAAGCTGTGTTTACAGTGTGGTCGTTGCACTTTGGCTTGTCCTGTTGAAATTGAATTAGTGAGCATGCGTCATATGGCTAGGGTTAACACCTATCCTTCTTTTGAATTATCCTTACAACGACTCAGAGATAATAATGATATTTTGCCAACTCACGTGATGTATTTTGCGGGGTGTATGACGCGGTTGTCTCCATCTATCATTAGATCTTTTCTTTTTTTACTTGATCGAGCGGGCATTACGTATGATTATTTGGATGAGAAAGGTGGAATGTGTTGTGGGAAGCCTCAACTTCAGCTAGGGCAAAAAAATTTAGCCAGGCAAATTATCGAGCAAAATAAAAGTATTTTTCTTCAGCATCCATCGATGGTGCTTGTGACTACTTGTCCTATTTGCTTGAATATTTTTCGATGTGAATATCATTTACCAAAACATGTGATGCATCACAGCGAACTTCTTGCCATGCTTATCGAGGCAGGTAGACTTCCTAAATTAAAGGGTCAAAGGAAAGTAATGTATCATGACTCATGCGAGCTGGCTTTCCACTTACAAATAACTACACAACCCCGAGAAGTATTGCGTTCCTGTGTTAATTTGCAAAACCATAATCCAGGCCGCGAGCATTGGTGTTGTGGTGGAAGCACTGCCAGCTTGAATTTACCTTACGAAAAGCGTCAGCAGTTGGCGCTTAAAACTATTCGTCGTCTTATCAATAACGAGACTGAAGTTTTGGCGACGGCTTGTCCACTTTGTAAAATTACTTTTAAATCAGGGCAATTAGTTCCGGTGCAAGACATAGCTGAAATTTATGCTCAAGAACTTCGATCTACGACAACGAGCAAAGACTTTCATCCTTCCTTTGATGTTGATTCGGTGAAATATGGAGTTAAGATTTATTAATATTCGATCGACATAGGATAAGGGGTTTTATTCGTCAGCAGAAACATAAATCACGTTTTCAATTTGGAGTATGTCATGCAGGGGGGAGAAGTATTAATTGTCGATACAGGCTAAAAGAGGCTTTTAGTCTACGATGATGATGGGTTTTGTATGGAGTTTGTTTTGGCTGAAGATTTGCAAGATATAATATCCTTTTTCTATTTGTGGGAGGGTAAAGTTTTTTTGATCGTATGAAATCAATTCGCATACATTTTTTCCGAGAATGTTGGATAGATATACTCTTTCTATATTAGGGAGGAGGATTGAGATATTTTCGCCTTTTTTGACCGGGTTGGGGAAGACAGTAAGTGTAAGTTCGTCATTTTGGTCAAGGATTTGGGCATGGATTTCATATTTTAACCACCACATTTTTAAAAGGGTATTTGAGGAGGGTTCATATTCAGCTTTAAAGACATGATTGCGTTTGGAGGGTGTCCATGCGTGGATGTAGAGCAACGTATCGTACAAAAGCAATGTATCTAAGATAGTATTGCTTAAGAATTTGATTTTGAGACTGTCTTCATAATAAATGAATTCTTTGACCAAAAGGCAATTTGAAAATGTTCCAGCAGGTGTAATGATAGTACCACTTCCTACGGCGGTTAGATATTTGAAAGCATGACGTGTGTAGAATGTATCAATGTCGTTGGGGAAGGCGTTGAGGGCGATGGTCCAAGTATAATTTTGAGAAATAGAGTCGTACAAGGTGAATGGAGTTTTCATAAGCCATTCGGCAGGTTGAATGGTTACGTTGGTAGGTGCTCCGCCGAAGCTACCGCGGAAGCCAACGGCGGTGAAGCCTTGACTGTCGGTACGAAAAAACATGTAGCCGAAATGGTTTTGATAAGGGGCTATTCCTCCAGGGCCTCCATAGAGCATGCCAGGGCCGTAGGTATAGACATTAGATGTAGGGAAATTTGTTTGATAAGGTAGATTTTGAGTTGCGCCGTAAGCAGATACTTGCAGCGTATCTTGGACTAGAGTTGAAAAATCCCACGTTGCACCCGTTTGTTGATAGTCAAAAAGAACTTGGGGAGAGACGTCTACTCCGAAAACAAAAGTGTCACCCGGTAGAGGCAAAGAACCAAATTGAATGATTTGGCAATTTAACGACAAAGAAAAAACTACTATCAATGGAAATAAAAAATTTTTCATAAAGATTTGTTTTAGCAAAAATAGTTTTTTTTTAAAAAAAAAGCATAACTTTAATTCTCAAAACATACTTTTATTTAAGCTGAGAAACAAAATAATGAGAAAAATGTAGCATTGTTTTATGGTAGAGTTCGATCATTGTTGGGAGCATCTACGGAATTTATTTTTTTTGCGAAGTTGTTCTAGTTCTTTTTTTAGATCTTCGATTTCTTTTTGTTGAGTTTTGATTGCTTCAAGGAGTAAGATAGATAGGCGGTCGTATTTTATTCCAAGGATTTCGCCATGATTGCCATATTGGACAAGCATGGGGAAGGTTTTTGCTACTTCTTCAGCTATAAGGCCCAGATCTGTTTCATGGGATGTAGTCCATTCGAAAGTAACGGGTTGTAATAGTTGAAGTTTTTGAGGTTGGATCTCTAGTGGTCTTATGTTAGATTTCCACTGGCTGGAGGAGAAAGTAATCCATGCGTTAGAAATGGCCCTATTTCCATCACCTGGATTACCTACTTGCAGAGCGTATGTGGGTTGAGTGGTTTGTATGCCTACTTCACCGCTGGGCTTGATATAAACAACAGGTTTGATTACCCAAGATGAAGCGATTGTTATTTCGTTTCCGATGGTAATGTTAGGTTCGGGATTAACATATTTAGCAAGAAAAATCCAGTCGTAGCTATTGCGACAACAGGAATATAAATAAATGTGCTGTAATGTTTTCCCAGTTGCAGATACTTGTGAAACATAAGAATTATTGAAGAAAAACTTACCGATATTTCCATCATATGTAACCTCGGCTTTAAACCAATTGGTAACATTCTGGTTTTGAAGATTATTATTTACGACATCAAGTAAATAAGTATTAAATCCACCATTCCAAGGTCCCCAAAAAACAGTGGTAGCGGGTACAGCAATAAACTGATCCCATGAAGTGCATCCCCATAAACAATTATTACCAGCATAAGTAATGGCTCTATGCTTAATTCGATAAGTAGGCATTGTTGGAACGATACCACCATTATTGATATTACGTGCAAATAGATTGGGGGATGATCCCCAACAAGTGATTATTCCATTGGAAATGGTATAATTACTTGACCATTGTTGCCATTTAATAGTGTTAATCGAAGAGCCTACGAAATCATCAAAGAAAACAAAGGTGCTATCTCCATTGGCTCCAGGGCCCAGATTAGGGAAGCCATATTCGAGGTAAATTGAATCGATTCTTCCACCGTAGATAGTAGGGATACGGATCCATATCCAAGTTTGAGGGGTGTTGCATCCATCTTCTATCCAGTAGTAAATGGGGGTTCCGTTGGGTGTGTAGAAGCGAATATCATCGCAATCGGGCTGCATTTTTCCACTTGCAATAAGGCTTTGTGTGTTAAGAATCAGCAAGATTTGATAGTTTAAAAGCGTATCAGTTCGATTGGTTGCATCAATGTAAATAGGACGTCGATAATGAGCAGGTGTGTACTGGGGTGTTTCAATGATAAGTGGTTCTAAATTGTTATTGTCATTGGTAATGTGGACAAGGGCTGATGGTTGAGATTGATGAATGCCAATGTTTCCTGAAGCAGAAATACGCATTTGTTCGGTGGAATAGGTTCGGAAGATCAAGTGAGAGGAGTCGATAGTTCCGAGGTAATGAGTAGAAGGGTTTGTGTTAGCGTTTCCTGTGAGGTACCATGCTTTGGTATAGCCGA
This sequence comes from Bacteroidales bacterium, assembly GCA_026418905.1. Classification (NCBI taxonomy): domain Bacteria; kingdom Pseudomonadati; phylum Bacteroidota; class Bacteroidia; order Bacteroidales; species Bacteroidales bacterium. Next base: position 75,619 of record JAOAAK010000041.1, read on the forward strand.
CTTTTTCCCATTGATTACCGTTCCAGAAGTAGAAGCCTTTTCCATCTGCTCCGAGTCCTGAGATGAGTTCATTTTCATTGTAAATAAGCAATGAAAGAACTTCTGGTCCGTTAATAGGGGGATTAAATTGAGTGGTAGAATTAAGCGATACACGGGGAATGAGAATGCCTTTATCGGTGAATTGAATATCGAGAGCAGCACTAGGATGTGGTTGCGATCCTATTGGTGAAATAGCAACGCCCTGGGAAAATAGAATGAAACAATGAAAAAAAACTACCCAAATGAATGTAATTTTTTTCATAGTTAAGAATTTTTTTAAGTAAAGCAAATATATAAAAAAATTTAATTATACTATACACTTCAATAAAAAAAATAATAAAAAAATTATCCGGCAATGCTGATGGTTTGTAGGAGTTGTTTGTTGATAAGAGTAATGCCTTTGGGTGTGTCAGAAATGATATTTTCATTTTTAAAGTCTGAGAGGATACGGACTGCATTTTCATTACTCATTGCGCTGAGTTCTGCTAAATCTTTTCGAGAAATGAATGAGGGTATGAGGTCAGAGTTAAATACGCGTGATAGATAGAGCAATGTTTCAGCCATGCGACCGGTGGTTTGTTTGAGACTTAAGCATTTTAACCGATTGAAGAGAATATCGTAGTTATCGCACAGCCATTTGGTAATGGCTTTGTGAAATTGGGGATTTTGGTTAAGGATACGCAAGACGGTTTGTTTTTCGATCAAGAATGCAGTAGTTGGAATAAGTGCAATGGTGGTAAAATAATAGCTATTGCCATAAAGGGATGAGAGGCTGATGAATTCGAAAGGTACACTGATCATAAAAGAATAGCTTTTTCCGTGTAAACCTTCGACAAACGATTTGGTAGCACCTTTAGCAAGCAAGATAAAATAAGATGTATAAGCACCTTGTTTTCCTAGAGTTTCACCTTTTTTAAATGTAATAGGGTTCTTCAGTAATTGAATAATGTCTGAATCGGTGAGCCCGAAAGGTTTAAGCCATTCGATCAGACCATGATAATTTTTTTTAATTTGTTGAAAGAATTCCTCATCCGGTAAGGAAAGTTCTCTTTGAGAGATGGGTCTTAGTTTCTTGAGAATCAAAAAAGTGGAGAATTTTTCTGCAATTGACTTTAAAAGTAAATGTTCTTCTGGCAAAAAGATGCCCTTATCGCATTTCACAGGTCGAGTATAAAAAATCCTTAGTTCACCTATTACTTTGTCGTATTCTTTGAGGGGATAAGATATTTTGAGTTCAGTTCGGGTAAAACTTGATCGATGATATATTTTATCACCCAAAATAATTTCGGCTTCACAAATATCTTCGTATTGCCAACCTTTGGGTATAATGTGGAGAATATTGTCAATAACGTCTTCTATGTTTTGATCGTAATTTGAAAGAGCCTGTTCGATTTCGTAAAGGCAGAGTAATTCCTTAGCTCTTTCAAATAATGCATCGGGGGAATGAAAGTCGTAATGTCCGTCTTCCTGCATGTAAGTCAAATTTTTGCAAAAGTAAAAAAATCAAAATTCTTATTGATTTTTAATAGTCTTTTGATTGCAATTGTTTGAGCAATTCTCATAAAAAAAAAGCAAGGATTTTAGTTGCAGAAAGTTATTCCTGACATATTTTTGGGCAAAATTCGAAAGATATGAACGTCGAAAAAATCATGCAAGAATTAGAAAGGAAAAATCCCGGTGAGGTTGAATATTTGCAAGCTGTTAGAGAAGTACTTGAATCTATTGAAGAAGTAGTAAACGAACATCCAGAATTTGAGCGAGCAGGAATCATCGATAGAATTATTGAACCAGATAGAGTTTTAATGTTTAAAGTTCCGTGGGTGGATGATCAAGGGAATGTACACGTGAATCGTGGTTACCGCGTACAGTTTAATAATGCTATTGGTCCATACAAAGGAGGTCTTCGTTTTCACCCCAGTGTTAATTTGTCGATTCTTAAGTTTTTGGGTTTTGAGCAAATATTTAAAAATAGTCTAACCTCACTTGCCATGGGTGGTGCGAAAGGGGGTAGCGATTTTGATCCTAAAGGTAAGAGTGATCGGGAAATTATGCGCTTTTGTCAGAGTTTTATGTTAGAACTTTGGAAGATTTTAGGGCCTGAAATTGATGTGCCAGCTGGCGACATTGGTGTTGGAGCTCGTGAGATAGGGTACTTATATGGTATGTATAAGAAGCTAACCCATGAACATAACGGTGTTCTTACTGGAAAAAGTATCAATTGGGGTGGATCGTTAATTCGTCCAGAAGCTACAGGTTTTGGCGTGGTATATTTTGCAGAAGAAATGCTTCGTACGAGGAACGACACTATTAAAGGAAAAACAGTAACTGTTTCTGGTTTTGGAAATGTTGCATGGGGTGCTATAACTAAAGCAACAGAAATGGGAGCTAAAGTGGTTACTATTAGCGGACCTGATGGTTATATTTATGATCCTGAAGGTATAACTGGTAGGAAGATTGATTTTCTTCTTGAGCTTCGTGCAAGTAATCAAGACATTTGTAAGCCCTATATATATGAATTTCCCAATGCTCAGTTTATACCCAACAAAAGGCCATGGGAAGTAAAATGTGATGTAGCTTTGCCTTGTGCAACGCAAAATGAGCTTGATAAGCAGGATGCCATCAATTTGGTGAACAATGGGTGCATTTGTGTAGCAGAGGGTGCCAACATGCCTTCAACCCCTGAAGCCATTGAGGTCTTTCTTGAAAACAAGATTCTTTTTTCACCTGGAAAAGCTTCAAATGCTGGTGGTGTTGCTGTTTCGGGGCTTGAGATGTCGCAAAATGCAATGAAGTTATCGTGGGGTCGGGAGGAAGTTGATAGGAGATTGAGGGAAATCATGAGCAACATTCATGCATCTTGTGTTAAGTATGGTAGGCAAGAAGATGGTTTTGTAAATTACGTAAAGGGTGCGAACATTGCTGGTTTTCTTAAAGTTGCCCAAAGCATGCTTGAGCAGGGTATTATTTAGTCATGTAATGTCTTTTACTGACATAATATTTTAGGGTTAAACTCCGCCCGTGGCGGAGTTTATTTTAAAATCATAATTTTATAAAAATATGGGCAATTTTTTGGTAGGGGTCGACATAGGGGGTACCATTACGAAGATTGGGTTGGTTCATGAGGATGGTACTCTGATTGGGTTACGAAAAATAAAAACACGTGATTATTTAGATCTAATGGATTTTATTGAAGCAATTCACATCTCCTTAGAATCGGTTTTTCAAGAAGTAGGAATTAAATCAGTTCAAGTGAGGGGCTTGGGTATTGGAGCACCTAATGGAAATCCGAAAACAGGTTGTATTCATCATGCTGCGAATTTGCCATGGAGTGGGGAGATACCTTTGGCTAAAATACTGGAACAGGAAACAGGAATACCTTCTTTTCTCGATAATGATGCCAACGTAGCTGCCATAGCCGAGCGAAAGTACGGTGGTGCATCTGGCATGGAGGATTTTGCTGTTATAACTGTGGGGACAGGTTTAGGGAGTGGAATTTTTTCGCAAGGCAGGTTGCTTACTGGGAGTACTGGCATGGCAGGTGAATTAGGGCATACCATTCTTTATCCAGGGGGCAGGATCTGTACGTGTGGGAAAAGGGGATGTGTCGAAACTTATGTATCATCTCGTGGATTTTTGGAGACGTATGGCGAATTATGTCAGAACAAACCTTTCAATACAACTCCTGAAGAAGTAGTGTTGAGAATGAAGAATGGTGATTCGATTGCTCAAAAAGCGGTAGAGCGTATGAGTTATGATCTTGGTATAGCTCTCGCTAACCTTGTGAATATTCTTAGCCTCGAAGCTATTTTCCTTACAGGAGGGCTGATGACGGATGGCGAATATTTTTTGCCTCACGTAGTAAAAAGTTTTAGTGAAAATGTTTTAAGTGTGTTTCGAGATACGTGCAAAATTTTGTTGTCACCACTATGTCATAAAGAGAGTGGCGTTTTGGGAGGTGCAGCACTTGTCCTTCAGACATTGTGAAAAAATCCTATTTTTGCCTGAAATTACATAATATGGGAAAGAAAATTCTTTTCTTTTTATGGATATCTGTATGTGATTTCTTTTTCATTTATGCCGATGAGGGAATGTGGTTGCCTCTCTATCTCTCAAGTTTAGGAGATAGCACCCTTCAAACTTATGGTTTTCGTATTTCTGCAGAAGAGATTTATTCAGTTAATAAAGGAAGCCTAAAAGATGCTGTTGTCATGTTTGGAAGGGGATGTACGGGTGTTTTTGTAAGTCAAGAAGGACTGCTGATGACGAATCATCACTGTGCTCAAGGCACTATTCAACGGCTTAGTACCGTTGAGAACGATTACTTAAAATATGGGTATTGGGCTAAAAATAGAGATGAAGAATTACCTTGCAATGGCCTTACCATAACTAGGTTAGTACGAATGGAAGATGTAACAGCAGAAATTTTTCATCAATTACCTTCGAATTTAACAGAGGAAGAAAAAAGTCAATACTTAGAAACTAAGATAAAGTCTATTATTCAGCGTGCTGTGCGAAACACGCATTATCAAGCACAAGTCAAATCATTCTATTACGGCAATCAATACGTTTTGATGGTTTACGAAGTGTTTCGAGATGTCAGATTGGTTGGGGCACCACCCACTTTCATAGGATCTTTTGGTGGCGACGAGGACAACTGGGTTTGGCCAAGACACAGTGGTGATTTTGCTATATTTCGGGTCTATGCAGACAACAATAATAAGCCAGCATCTTTCCATAAAAATAACAAGCCATATCAACCTCTTTATGTACCTCCTATTTCTCTGAAAGGTGTTCGAGAAAACGATTTTGTTTTTGTTTATGGTTTTCCCGGAAAAACTCAGCATTTTCTCACCGATGACGGAATAAGTCTTGTTGTTAAAGGAAAGAACCCTGTAGCCGTGAGGATAAGACGTAAAAAAATGGATGTTTTGCGTGAATTTATGGAAAAAAACGATACATTAAGAATTTTGTATACTAACATTTATGCAGGTATCGCCAATTACTGGAAAAAAATGGATGGAGAATCTTGGGGCGTCAAAAAATCAAATGCCATCGAACTTAGAAAACAAGAAATAAATCAGATGATTCAAAATATACAAGATCCCGCTTTAAAAACATACTACCTTAAACTCAGGGATACCATACAAAACTATTATAAGAGATATTATAATTATGCTGTTGCAGAGACCTATCTGCTTGAAGGTTGGTTTAGCCTTGGTGTGATACAATATGCTATGAAATGGCTCGAAATCTATGACTCGCTTCAGCGTGATATTTCTCCGTCCTCATTGCAAAACAAAATTTTGTCTTCATTAGATGAGTTTACTAAGAATTATCATTTAGATGTAGAGAAAAGACAATTGATGGCTTTGTTGGATGAGATCAAAAGCTTTTTTAATTTTAGCCATGAGATTCCCGACGGATGGAGAAAACTGATCTTAAGTAATAATAATGAATTTGAGAAAATTTTCGATCATTCTGTATTGTTTTCTAGTAAAAAGATCGTGAAACTTTTCAAAAATTCTCCCACTAAAATTAAGAAAAAACTCAAAGCAGATGAATTCTTCACTCTTGTTCATGAAATGTATCAATTATTTTTTACTATGAATGATTCGATTGATTTTTACGAAAACAAATTATATGATGCTTATTCCCGTTGGGTTCGCTTGTACTTTTTAGCTGGCGACAAGAACAAGTTATACCCTGATGCGAACAGTACTATGCGGGTAGCGTGGGGACGGGTCCAAGGGTACGAACCGCGAGATGCTGTTACTTATCTTTATTATACTACACCTGATGGGATTTTCCAAAAAACACTAAGCGGAATCAAAGAATATGAGGTCGACACAACATTTTATCGATTATTGAAATCGCGCGATTATGGGGAATATGCTGACCAAAGCGGTGAGCTTCGTTTATGCTTTCGCTCCAACACACACACTACTGGTGGTAACAGCGGAAGCCCTGTCTTTAATGCTTATGGTGAGCTCGTTGGCTTAAACTTCGATCGTGCATGGGAAGGAACCATGAGCGATCTTTATTACGACTCCTCGATCTGTGGTAATGTAGTGGTTGATATTCGTTATTGCTTGTGGGTCATCGACAAATATGCCAACGCTGACTATATACTTAAAGAAATGCAGCTTATTCGATAAAAGTTATTCCCAATAAAGTAAAATTTTTTGACAATAAAAATCTTTTTTAGCTGGGCAGTAAAAGACTACTTTAAAATCAGGTGTAATATATATAAAATCATCCTCTTCTTCTTCGTCAGGCCTACCGAAAATGTCTATAATTTCATCGATATGCTTATCAAGCAAATTTGTTTTTGGATCATCTATACGGTATGCATCTAACCATTCGAATGTGTAGCGGACTCTTTTATCGTTTCCTAAAAAAATAGTTTCCACCTTTTCGGTTTCACGATCGAAGCTTATGGAGAGAATATCAATGTTATAATACTGATAATAATAAACAAAAAAATGATTTTCAGGGTTATCATACACAGAATCTGGAAAACCAATGTATTTTTCTACTTCTGTTACTCGGTCACCTTGCACCAAACCTAAAAACCTATCAAAATCTCTTAATCTCATGGTGCAAATTTATTTAAATTTTCGAGAATAAAAATTATTTATAACGATCTTTTGTAGTGAGAAAAAAAATCTTCATGTGTGCCCATTTCTGTTTTAGAAAGACACGCCAGAATAAATATACCAGGATGGTTGGCCGAGTTGTTTTTGAGTTGTAATGGCATAGTCAATCGAAAGAATAAGTTTTTTGTTCAACACGAAGTATATTCCTGTTCCAAAACCAAACGCTATTTTGCCATCAGGTTTATCGTTGATTAAATGAGGAAATCCACTCAGTGGAGAATTTTGGAGAGGGAAAAAACGTACAATTTTACCCGCATCCATAAATGTTTTGCCTACCATGGTAAGAGCAAGTTTTTTTATTCTGAAATTAAAAGTATTTAATCTAGATTCTACATTGCCATAGACTATGCCGGGAGCGATGATTCTATTTTTTATGATGCCTCTTATGGAGCGAAATCCTCCGAGCCCCTCATGAAACGGGCAAGTAACTTGCGTAGTCGATAGATAACTTAAAAAATAAAAGGGTGGCATGTGTAGGTAATGATCCTGGTATGCCATTCTTATTGCAAACACGAGTTTTTCCTTAAAGAAGGGAACAAACCCTTTGACTAACATATTGTATCTCAGAAAAACATTACTTCTATAGGGTAATCCTCCAGAAAAAAAACTTTCAACATACATCCCTTTTGTTGGATAAAATAATGAATTTCTCGTGTCAAACGTGATTCCTCCACGTAGTAGATATATGTTACCGCCCTTTTTGTCCGTGTCTGAGATGTTACCAGTAGATACATAATAGTCATAGAGAGTAAGAGTGTCGGGGACTAAAATTTTTCCGTTTAAAAATTTCTGGTTTTTAAGGCTTCGGATTATATAGGAATACATGTGAAAACCTGAAAAAAAAGTCAAATGAGGGAAAAAAGCTGGCTTGAATACGTCTGTCGTAATTCTGTATGTAGTCCTTTCCATTTTATAAAATGCAAATGAGATATATTGAGCAGACGAGGATAGCTCATATCCCTCATGGTACTGTGTTTGAGATCCGTTGAATCCATAGAAGTCACTCATTAATTCATGCATTGATGAAACCTCCCCCATCAAACGTATTTTAGAAAAAGCCTTGTATGTATCATATAGTAACTGAAACACATGAGTTTTTGTGCTTGTTATGCTTGTTTCGAGTGTTGCATACCAGGAAAGGGATGAATCCATTATGTTTTTTCTATAGTAGTATTGCATGACCCCAGTTCGAAGTTTTACGTCAGCATCATAGGTCAGAATGGGAAAAAGGTAATATTCATATTTTTTTTGAGAAAAAATTGGATACTTTACTATGAATAATAAGAACAAAACAAATACATTTCGTTTTCTCATCGACGTCAAAAATACAAAAATAATTTTACAATGCATTGAAAGACAATTCGTTTTGATAATTTTGAAATCTATGTTAACCATTTGTTAACCTTCGAAAAACTAAAAAACATGTTGCAACATAAGTAATTCATTAATTTTGTATAAAATCGTCAAGTATGCGTAAAATTTTAGTTGTTGCTTTATTTTTCTGGGCCTTCCAATTTTGGAGCCAGAATAATGTTGGTATTGGGACTACAACTCCACACGCTAGCGCCTTGTTGGATTTGACAGCAACCGATAAAGGGATTCTCATCCCGAGGGTGGCACTCGTAGCTGCAAACAATGGAACGACCCCTGTCAATGGTCCAGCGACAGGTTTGCTAGTATACAACACAGGAACAGGTGGTCTAACTCCTGCGGGCTTTTATTATTGGAATGGGACTCAATGGGTGCAAATAGGGGCAGGAAGTGGAAGTACTTGTGTTACTTTGGATCAGGCATACAATTGTGGTGGAAATGGGGCAGGGCGAAACATCAACGCCCAATATGGGGCAGTTACTATAAACGTAGCTTCCGGTGCTTCTTCTAGTGAGGGTTTAAGAGTGACCATAGCCAATGGGACGTCCAGTTCGCCGACCGTAGGGGTTGATGTGACCCATAGTAATCAAGGTGCTGCCATTTATGGTGAAACCACATTAGCAGGTAATATGTACTCAGCTATTCAAGGGTCATCTGGAGCAAATAATACGAGTACTACCACGTTTCCATCTGGTGTGGCTGGATATTTCAGTGGAGTTGGAATTGGAGTGGGTGTTTGGGGACAAACAAGCGCTAATATTTCAGGTGCTGGAACGGGTGCTGGTGTTTATGGGTATGGAGGTGGCAATAAGAACTTTGGTGGAAAGTTTTACTCAACCCAGTATCCCGGAGCCAATATGGAAACTGGTAATGCTTCGTCAGCTGCTGCCCAAGTGGTTTCTTCAGGTGCTTCATATACCAACTGGGGTTTGTTGATAAGGGGTCAAACTCAATTTGACTGCAGTCCGAGCACTTATGGCAACACCATACTTATCAACAATCTTGCTGGTGAGCCCACCTTAGCTCCTGGAACTCCTGGTTCTGGAGGAGTAGGGATACCTTCTACGTATTGGTATGTAGGTTATGCTCAGAATGGATGGCTAACAGCGTCGCGCAAAGCATATAAAAGAGATGT
>JAOAAK010000042.1 GCA_026418905.1 Bacteroidales bacterium
GAGTATGGCTCATATAAAACGATGAGAACTTTACTCAAATGGGAAAATAAGTGGAAAAAACATCGTACAGCACCTTCATTTAGTTTTTCTCGATCTAATAACGACTATCATTTCATCAATAATGCTTTTGGTGATCCCAATGAATGGTTTCTCGATAGGCGTATCAATGCAGATTATGTTCATGCAGATTTTCATTTTCCATACATTTTTTCTTTCAAAAAAGGCGAATTTTTATCATCCATTTGGTGGAAAAAAACTCACATGGGACTTCCTTCTTCTATCAAAACTCCTCAAATTCCAGAAAATGAACGATGGTCTGATCATACATTGAGGTATACGACTCAGGTAAACATCCTACTTGATCGCTTACTTATAAAGCCTGCTATTTTTTTTGAAAGAATGAATATCTTCTATACGCATAAACAGTTGAATTTGCAATCTAACACTGAAACATTTCGATATGCTTTTAGATTAGATGCTAATTTCTCCTGGAAATCAAACATTAAAACTCATTTCACTTTTTATGACGAATACGTCCAAGCTTCAAGCAATAATTATTTAGATAAAGTCAAAGACAACTATGCTTTTTTGAAATCTTCAATCATGTTTCATTTATACCGTAAATGGAATGTAGAAATTTGGAATCATTTTTTTTTACATTATTGGTTAGTTCCTGGTTTTAAGGTTTTATTCTATGCTTCTGACAATCTTCATTTGCTGGCCGGAGTTGCTAAAAACATACACAGACCCACCCTTAATGATCGTTATTGGTATCCTGGAGGAAATCTCGATCTTAAAGAAGAGGAATTCTGGACAGCTGATGTCCATGGAACATATAGTTTTACTATATATCAAATTCAAATGAAGTATCAAAGTTCTTGGTTTTACTATCTTGCCAAAAACTGGATTATGTGGCTTCCTGACACATTATCATCTTTATGGAAACCCCAAAACATACTCCGTGTTCATGGAAAAGGGACCGATCAAAGCATTGAAGCAGCTTTACATTCTTCTGATTATATTCTAAGAATGTTTGTTTTGACTACTCTTCAATGGGTAAAAAACAAACAAAAAGAGTTAATTTACAATCCACGAACCAAACTAACACTGATAGGTGAATTGACTATAAAAAAATTTTTCTCTATTTCATGGTCAACCATCTATGTCGGTAAACGTTTTACTAACCTAGATAACACACGTTATATGCCATATTATATTCTTCATGATTTGAAGTTCAGCCTATATCTCCAAAAGATAAAAGCATACTTGCCCTCGATTCATCTCATGTGCAATAATGTTCTCAACACCAATTATCAATCCATCGCATGGTTTCCCATGCCTCGAAGACTTTTTTTAATTCAATTAACATGGTTCAAATGAAAAGAATTTTTCTTGCCTTAATTTCTTTTCTAGTCTATGCTTGTAGCCCCGACAATTTTAGCGAAGTGGACACTCAACCATCTTCTCCTGTCAGCAGTCCACGAGGGTTGTTTGTCATTAACGAAGGATTGTTTAATCAGGGGAATGCAGAAATAACCTACATCGACGAAAAAACAGGTGAAGTAAAACATAATTTTTTTCAATCTGTCAATGGCTATAGCCCAGGTGATATCCTTATGGATGCCATCATGGCCAACGAAGAAATATACCTCTCAGTGAATAATTCCAATCGAATATATGTTCTTGATCGATCATGGAAAGTAAAGACTCAAATTAATATTACTCAACCTCGATATTTGCTGCCGGGGAAAAAATACGTCTATGTGTCTTCACTTTATCGTCCTTTTCTATATCTCATTGATATCAACAAAAAGAAACTAGTAGACAGTATGTATGCTAGTCGGCCATTGGAGCAACTGATGTGGGTAAATGGATTCATCTGGGGAATACATTGGTCATCGCTTGCTTCATCGTTGCCCAATCGCTATATTATGATCATCGATTCGAGTGCGAAAAAAGTGGTCGACTCCATAGAAGTTGGCAAAGAACCCAACAGTATGGTTCAGGACAAAGAAGGAAACATATGGGTTTTATGCAGTGGTGGTTACCTGCAAGAAGAACCACCAACCCTTTGGAAAATAAATCCCATCACACGACAACCTCAAAAAATCATGGAATTTAATCAAGGAAATGATTATCCATCTTCCTTAAATATCAGTGCTACAAGAGATACTTTATTTTTTATCAACAAAAATATCTATTGCTTCAGTATTCAAAACCTATCTTCTCATCTCGTGTATGCTAGTGGAATCGATATTTTATATAGTCTCTGGCTGGATCCTGATCGACGGACATGGTGGGTTTGCAATGTTAAAGACTATGTACATCAGGGAGAAATTATGGAAATTAATGCTGAAGGGCAAGTGCTAAAAAAATTTCCAGCAGGAACGATTCCACGAAAAATTCTCTTTATTAGGTAACTTTTAAGACTTAAATACCACAAGAGACTTAAGAAGCTCGCAATATTGAAATTTGAACAATCAAAAATTTTATCCCGATTATTTGATAATTTGAAAAATTTGATGCATATTTGATGGCATTATTTTTGAAATTGTATTAACAAATTCATTGTTATGGAAACAAATTCATTTAAAATCAAAAAAAAACCAGTACGGTTAATGTTATCTTTCATTTGGGCAATATGCTTTTTTTTCAGCATGGAGGTTTATACTCAGGGTATGCTTTCGCTCATCAGTAATAGTAGTGAAAAATTTTGGGTTTACGTCAATGGTGTTCAAATCAATTTTGAACCGCAGTATTTCGTAAGTAATATTCCTATCAATGCTCCGTTTTGCAACGTAAAAATCGTTTTTTTAAATCCCAGGATTCCATCACTTGAAAAAGTAGTAAGTTTAGTAGACCCAATGGGTAGATGGTATCATGCTACTTTTCTTGTCAAGCGTGTAAAAAAATGGCTTTTTATCATAGATGACTACGATGCTATTTTTGAATTAATGCCATACAATACCGGATATCCCACCTATCCGCAGCCAACTATTGGGCTTGAAGGATACGATTATACTCCAGGAGGTAGGATTCCTCCTTCAGGGAATCAACCTGTTACACCACCGACTACTAATACCCCTGTTTATCCGCCTGCATGTATGCCCATGGATATAGCTTCGTTCGAAGCTGCTAAAGCTAGTATCAGTAGAACCAGCTTTGACGACACTCGTCTTTCAATCGCCAAGCAAATAGCTTCTTCTAACTGTCTTACTGCTGCACAAATTCGGGATATCATGCGGCTTTTTTCCTTTGAATCAACTCGTCTTGATTTTGCTAAATTTGCATATCCTTATTGCTATGATAAAGGAAACTATTTCATGGTTAACGATGCATTTAGTTTCTCTTCATCCATTGATGAACTGAATAAATTTATTTATGGTCATTAGTTCATCTTGATAAAAAGTGAGAGGACGAATGAAGAAAAATCAATCGACTCTAATTAAAAAGCCCGGCCTATTGCTATCAACTATAAGAAACATATCCTAACCAAGGAATATCTAACTACGACGTGTGCATAAAATCCTCTGATCTTGGAAAAGAACTTGAAGTTTACAAAACAAGCTAAAGTATGATGACATTTTAATTTACTTTTACTGCTAGTGTTTATAGCCCAGATGACTATCAGAAAAAACGAATATCAGCTGTCTTATCATACTGGCATCTCCTGTGTAGTCTTATAATTTTTTCATTTTATGAGAATCAGGTTTTATGTAAATTTTGAAATCATATAAAGTTTAATTTGTACATC
>JAOAAK010000043.1 GCA_026418905.1 Bacteroidales bacterium
AAAGCAAAATGATTCGTTGGGTGCTTCATATTGGGGCGTTTTCGAATTATCTGGTAATTTAGCCGAAACTGTTGTGAGTGTGGGGAAAGCTACTGGGAGAAGTTTTACGGGTATGCATGGTGATGGAATGCTTGATGCAAATGGTAATGCCAACGTTCTTAACTGGGATGTTAATGGCTTGGGTGTGAGAGGAGGTTCATTCGATAATCCTCTAGATGATATGCGAACCTCGTTTAGGAGATATGTAAATTACGTTTTGGGCAGACAATTAAACAATGGTGGTAGGGGTGGACGCAATGCTCATCCAGTAATACCATAACCAGTTCGATAAGGATGATTCGCTTTGTATGCATTATTGTATTGATGATAAATTATAGTACAATCATTCTATCACAATTACCTACTGATTATTATGGCTATACCATAGGTAGTGGTTTTGCTTTAAGTTGCTTCAATAATCCCAAAAATTTCTATTACCGCACCTCGGTTAATGACGGATTCGACGTCAGCTGCCTCAACTCCATCATACCTCCGCGCTTCGGCTACACCATCAACGACGGATTTGCCATCTCCTGCGACATCAAAAACCTCTTCCCACGCTACGGAACCAGCATCAACGACGGATTCGACGTCAGCTGCCTCAATTCCAACATACCTCCTAGCTTCGGCTACACCATCAACGACGGATTCGCCATCTCCTGCGACATCAAAAACCTCTTCCCACGCTACGGAACCAGCATCAACGACGGATTTAGTATTTCATGTTTAAATCGAATCATCAGCCCTACATATCGTTACACCACTGGTGCTGGATTTGGTTATTTCTGCTCTGGATATATTCCCTTACCAATAAATTTTGTTGATTTTCAATGTAAATGTTCAGGGGATAGAGTGGTTTTAGTAAAATGGAAAATTCAAACAAATGAACCTTTGCCACAGTTTGTAGTTCAAAAAAGCAGTGATGGATACAATTTCACTAACGTTACCATTCCGTATGAGATGATACAAGATCAAGATACCATTGTATTTTTCGTACATGATGTCCAAGAGTACGATACATATTTTACATATTACCGATTACTTGAGTTTAGCCATGATGGACTTTCAAAGATCTTGGCTGAATGTGCTTCAGAACCTTGCTTCGAAAGCTTATTGTTTAGCGTTTATCCTAATCCTGTGTATCAAACAGTTACTATTGAAGTTAACACTGGTAACATCACTTACGTTAGACTACGCAATAACTTAGGGCAATTGCTGATGGAAGAAAAAATTTATCAGTCAAAAACCACTTTAGACTTAGCTCATTTGCCTTCTGGTGTTTACTATCTCGAAATCTTTTCTGATTGGATTAAACCTAGGTTTTATAAAATTGTCAAGGAATAACTTTTTTTTTAAGGAATAATAATCTATTTTTTTAGAAGATTTATGAGTATTTTTTTGTGTTTTAATTTATTAAAAAATAATATATCTTTGTAAAAAAAATTATGTTTTTTATAAAAAGGGGGTTATTAATTTTTATTCTTTTGTTCAATGGTGCATTTAATGCACAAGAACTTTCTTGGATAAATAAAACAAAAGAAGAAATTGTTCCATTGGTTCTAGGGGTTTCTACTCCAAACATTGAGTTTTTTTCTAAAATGATTAATGAATTGCAAAAAACCGAAGGAATCTACATTCAAAAATGGTGTAGTTCTCATCACCTGATAGAACTAACTGTTGACTTGTTCATCTTTAACTCAATAAATAATTTCATAGCTTTTTTGGAAAAAAAATTTCCAGATGTGTGTTTTTTTCAAAAAGAATACACTCCTATTGAAAAAATTCAAGGTTGTGAAGGCACAGTAAAATCAAATTTTTAAACATATGAAAAAAAGGGGAATTATTTTATGTTTTATTGCAAGCCTTCACCTATTTGGTCAATTAGGTTATAACTTTAGTGCTACCACGGGAACATACTCACCTTTAACAGGTGCAACAACTATTCATGCTTCTGGTGTTGACGATGTCATTTCGGGATGGATCCCCATAGGTTTTAACTTTACATATAACTGTCAGACTTACTCACAAGTCAAAGTTTCATCCAATGGATGGTTAACCTTTAACGATTTAACCTCCTCATATGCTACAAACAACTTGTCTAACACTGTTGGAAACATCATTGCTCCACTTTGGGATGATTTGCAGGTTAGTTCGACGGGAGTGGTTCGTTATAACATAACTGGCACTGCTCCTAATAGGGTTTTTACAGTGGAGTGGTTTCAAATGGAATGGAATTATCTAGCTAACGCTGATGTCATTTCTTTTCAAGTTAAGTTGTATGAAACAAGCAATCGTATTGATTTCATATATCAACAAGGCCCCGGTGCTGTCAATAGTGGCTCAGCTTCCATTGGAATAAATGGTAACACCTCAGGAGATTTTTATTCACTTGATGGAACAGGGCCGAATCCCAATGCATCGAAGGTAGTTGAAACTACTACATTAAGTACCAAACCCGCTAATGGTCAAATTTACCGATGGGATCCCATTAATTGTAGTGGAGCACCCTCAGGAGGTACCGCCTCTGCATCGCCGTCTTACCTTTCCAACTGTACAACTCCTTCAACACTAAATGCTACCGGTCATTCGATTGGATGTGGCATTTCTTATCAATGGCAATATCAACAAGGAGCTTCTTGGGTTAATATACCAGGAGCCACTACCGTTCCCTACACGATCGCTAGTCCTTCTCTTGGAAATTATCGACTTGCTGTGACATGCATCAACAGTGGTCTGACCAGCTACTCAACACCCGTATCTATAAATTCTGGTTTTAATGTACTATCTTATTCTTTCACTGCTGTCAGTGGTAGTTACACTACCCTAACCTCGCCCACCAACATTCATCCATCAAACACAGACGAAGCCATTTCTGGGTGGATTCCTATTGGTTTCACTTTTTATTATAATTGCATTCCTTACACCCAAATCAAAGTTTCTACTAACGGGTGGCTAACATTCAACGATTTGACTTCCGCTTATCTAACCAATGCATTGGCAACCACGGTAGGAAATATTATCGCACCCCTTTGGGATGATTTGAAAACTGCATCAGATGGATTTGTGCGATATCAACTTACTGGAACAGCTCCTAACAGGGTATTGACGATCGAATGGTATCATATGCTTTGGAATTATGGTGCCACTACTTGGGGAATTAACTTTCAAGTTAAATTGTATGAAACTACCAATGTTATCGAATTTATTTATGAACGAAATGGAAATGCTACTCAATATCTTAATAGTCCCTCTGCATCAATTGGCATCAACGGCGGATCAGCCGGTGACTTCTATTCCTTAAACAACACCAGTGGAAGCCCAACAGCTTCCAAAACAACCGAGACTACTACACTTAATAGCAAACCAGCTACGGGTCAGATATATCGATGGACTCCAATTAATTGCTCTGGAATGCCAGCCACACCCACCATTAATGCATCTTCTACTAATTTAACATGCCCCCGGAATCCTGTTACTCTTTCTGCTACTGGAATAAGCGGTGGCTGTGGAATACAATATGCTTGGCAATACTCAGAAGATGGTGTTAATTGGTCTGATCTAAGTGGGTGTAATTTTTCCATACCTATAACTGTATACCCTGAACATCAACCTTCATATTATCGCCTAAGAACTACTTGCACAAATTCAGGTCAATCCAGTTACTCTAATGCAGTAATGATCAACATTAATGGAAGTCTACCTGCTAATGATGAACCTTGCAATGCAACCTTGTTACCTGTAAATTCATTTTGCAGTTTTATTACTAGTTCTAATCTATGTGCATCTGCTTCTCAAGTATTACAACCTGGTATTCCAGCTCCTGGATGCGGAAATTACCAGGGTGGTGATGTTTGGTTTAAAGTAACGGTGCCTCCTTCAGGTAGACTTATACTTGACATGGATGCAGCTGGAGGCCCCACCGACATGGATATGGCTATTTATAGAAGTACTACCAACAACTGCAACAACATTAATCAGTTGATTGAATGTGACGACTTACAATCCGTTAATGGTGTCATGCCTATGATTTGCAGAGCGGGCACTTCCTGCCTTATTACTGGTGATTGCGAGCAAAATGGTACTCTTACTCCTGGTGAAACCATTTACGTCCGAGTATGGGAGTATGGAAATGATTTGATGGGACCATTTGAAATTTGTGCTTATGATCCAGGAACACCACCTCCAGCCAGTACATGTTCTAATGCTTATACTATCACATCAATACCTTTTAACATGCAAGGATTGACTACTTGCTGCGGTATAAATGACTACAACAATACAGTAGGATGTCTTTCCAATTATCAAAACGGTGAAGATTTCTTATTCGTTTATACTCCCACTTCTACACAAACAGTTGACATTGTTTTAAGTGGGACTTTGTCATACACAGGAGTTTTTGTTACTGATCGTTGTCCCAATGCACCAGGTGTTGTTTGTGTCGCTTCAGCTACCAGTTCCTCAGGTAATCCAAGTATTTGTGGTGTAACCTTGAATGCTGGAACAACTTATTATATTATGGTCGACACGTATCCTTCACCTAATTGTACCAACTTTAATATTTCCATTCGTCCAGCCATAGCACCTACTTGCAATTTAAATTATACTGTTAGTACGATAGCATATAATCCTGACCCCTTTACCGGTAACCTTATTTCTTTACCCATTGATGATCGTTTTTCTTCTTCATATATACCCATTGGATTTCCATTTTGCTTCGATGGTATTCAATTCACTCAGCTTCTTGTATCATCCAATTGTTATGTAATTTTCGATCCTATCAGCTGTGCTACAAATCTTCCTAACGGAAATGCTACCCCGGGCGGTTATAGCAGTTGGGATTCCGACAGTCCTATTCCCAATACCACCAATGCCCCACGTAACGCTATCCTTTTCCCCTGGCAAGATACCGATCCAAGTAGTGGCGGTTCAATCTATTATCAAATCTTAGGAACAGCTCCTAACCGAAGATTTGTGTTGAGCTTTGTTAACATACCATTGTTTGGCACTTCCTGCTCAGGCTATACTTTCACAGGGCAACTAAAACTTTTTGAAACCACCAACAATATTGAAATTCATTTACAAAATAAGCAAGCTTGCACGGGATGGAATGAAGGCATGGCCATTATGGGTATTCATAATTACAACGGTAGTATTGCAAGATTCCCTGCAGGCTACAATTATACGGTTTGGAATGCAACCAATCAAGCTTGGAGACTTACGTGTAACTGCACTGGATGTATAGTTTTACCTGTAGAATTTCTTTCATTTAATGGCAAAGTTGAAAAGCCTGGTATAAATCGTCTATATTGGCAAACAGCTACTGAAAGGAATAGTGATTATTTTGTAGTTCAACGATTAATAAATGGCGATCAATTCAAGGATTTAGGTAAAGTGCCTGCAGCTGGTAATAGTTCTACCCCTCAATCTTACGATTTTATTGATGAGGATGCTCCCATAGGGTATGCTTATTATCGACTAAAACAAGTTGATTGTAATGGAGAAGAATTTTATTCATCAACCATTATGGTAGGGAGCCAGAATGAAAGAGTGCAGCTTACCAATGTTTATCCAAATCCGGTTGAAAATGAACTATTTATTGTCGTTCAATCGGACGGTACCCCGTTTGATCTGTATTTAGTTGATCAACAAGGTCACCAAATGATCATGGATAAAGTTACGTCCTATCACGGACAATTAAAACTCAAATACGATGTTTCGAATTTGTCGGCAGGTAATTATACATTGCAAGCTATTAGCGATAAAGGGGGCTTGCTCTTTAGCCATTCATTCATCAAAACAAAATAATGAATTACATAAAAACAACAAAAAAAGCCACCATAAGGTGGCTTTTTTATTTATGAATAATTTTCTATTGAGTTAGACCAACATTACGAATACCCATTTGAGCATATTGACCAGAAAAAAGCTTATCTTTAATTTCTTTGAATGCATGAAGAGTATATTCAACATCGCTAAGAGAATGAGCAGCTGTAGGTATCATACGAATAATAATTTGTCCTTTTGGAATAACGGGATATGTCACAACAGAACAGAAAATTCGGTAATTTTCACGTAAGTCATAAATTAAGTTGCTGGCTTCTGCTGGCCCTCCCTTCAAGTAAACAGGGGTAACAGGGGAATTGGTTTTGCCAAGATCGAACCCTTCCTTACGAAGCCCATCTTGAAGAGCACGCACAATAGTCCACAATTTTTCCCTAAGTTCGGGCATGGTCCGAAGCATTTCCAAACGTTTAAGTGAGCCAATTACCATGGGCATAGGAAGCGACTTGGCATAAATCTGACTTCGCATGTTGTAGCGAAGGTAATTAATAACCTTCTTTGGACCAGCTATAAAAGCTCCGATACCTGCCATAGCTTTAGCAAAAGTTCCGAAATATAAATCAACATGTTCTCTTACACCAAAATGGGCATCCGTGCCAGAGCCATCAGGTCCCATAGTTCCAAATCCATGGGCGTCATCTATAAGTAAACGGAATGGATATTTATGTTTAAGTTCAACTATACCAGGTAAATAACCCAAATCAGCTGTCATTCCATATACTCCTTCAGTTATTACAAGGATGCCACCACCTGTCTTTTGAACAATTCTCATTGCGTGTTGCAACTGTTTTTCTAAGCTTTGCATGTCGTTATGTGCATACATGAATCGATGACCAATATGAAGACGCATGCCGTCAATAATACACGCATGAGCTTCTGCATCGTAGACTACCACATCGTGGCGAGAAAGTATAGCGTCTATTATGCTTACCATGCCCTGATAGCCATAGTTCAAAAGATAAGCATCTTCGCGACCAACAAATTCAGCTAATTCTCGTTCAAGTTGCTCATGATAATCAGTCTGACCACTCATCATTCTTGCACCCATAGGATAAGCAAGGCCCCAAGTTGCTGCTGCTTCAGCATCTACTTTACGAATTTCAGGATGATTAGCTAAACCTAGGTAATTGTTTAAGCTCCAAACAAGCATCTCCTTCCCTTGAAACCTCATACGTGGGCCTATCTCGCCTTCTAATTTGGGAAAAGCATAATAACCATGAGCTACTTCATAAAACTGTCCGAGTGGTGTTTTACTTAAATCTAACTTTTCAAAAAGATCCACGGTTTCAAATTTTTACAAAAGTACAACATTTTACATTGACTCACTTAAAAATTACGTAACTTTGAAAACTACACTCCATATGAAGATAGAAGTCAGAAACATACATAAATATTATGGACCTTTACACATTTTAAAAGGTATTGATTTAACCATACATTCTGGAGAAATTGTTTCTATAGTAGGAGCCTCGGGTGCAGGTAAAACCACCCTACTTCATATTATGGGCTCACTTGAACCACCAAGCGATGGACAAGTTTTATATGATGGAATAGATATTTTCAAACTTTCTCCCAAAGAGCTTGCATTTTTCAGGAATAAACATATTGGATTTGTTTTTCAGTTTCATTTTCTAATTCCAGAGCTGTCTGCCGTTGAAAATGTAATGCTTCCAGCTCTATTTGCACCAAACCATCAAACAAAGCAAATTAGAGAAAAAGCCTTTTATCTCTTAGAAAGACTCGGACTAAAGGACAGATTTTATCACAAGCCATCGGCTCTTTCTGGTGGCGAACAACAACGTGTTGCTGTTGCACGTGCTCTTATTAACTCTCCCGATGTCATACTTGCCGATGAACCAAGTGGTAATCTTGATTCTGCCAATGCTCTTGCTTTACATGCTCTTTTCATGAACCTTAAAGAAGAATTCAATCAAACTTTTGTGATCATCACTCATAATCCAGAGCTTGCTACATATTCGGACAGACAAATACATCTTAAAGATGGAATTATTCAGTAAACAAATAAATCACTAATTAAGAATTCTCAAGCCGATCACGAAGAATTTCGCTTAAATTCGCAGCCGATGATAGATTTAAGCGTTTGGCTAGTCTGTTTTTTCGTATTTTCACACTGGATTCTGATATGCCTAAAATGTGAGCTATTTCTTTATTGCTTAAATTGATAAAAATATACGAGCAAAGCCGTTGTTCGGATGCATTAAGATGGGGATATAATTTTTGAAGACGCATAAAAAAATTAGGATAAACTTTTTCAAAATGAAAAACATAGTTTTCCCACATTTCCTGGTCATTTGAATTTGAACGAATAAAACTAATGATTTTCTGTAAAAGGGAATGTTTTCCCTTTGGTAAAATTTCGATAATCCTTTCTAACTGAGATTCTACTTGTTTTAAAACATCATTTTTACTTGTCATCTGCATAGCAAGAATAGCAAGCTGGCGGTCTTTATGTTGTAATTCTAACATAATCTTTTCTTTCTCAAGTTGGGCTAATCTTTCTTTATTCTCCATTTCTTCTTTCATCCGCAAATTTTCGAGTACGGAAATTTTCTTCTGATCTTCAAGAAGTTTATTCCTCTGTCTAATGCTAATGATGACAAAAACCAAGACAATTAAAATCAAAACGGTAGAAAAAGCGAAAAAAATCTGCACTTTTCGCTGTAATCGGATCTGATTTTCCAATAAGCTCTTTTCCTTAGCAAAGCGTTTTTGATTTTGTTGAAATAAAAAATTCTCAAATTTTCCTTCCACTTTCTGTGAATCTAGTTTTAGAATTAAGTCTTTAAATAGTTTTAAATAATCAAAAGCTCTTTGAATCTCATTTTTCTTTTCATAATACATGCTATACATCCGGTATGTTTCCAGTAGATTCTCATAGGCACCTATTCGGCTAGACATAGAGAAAGCGGAGTCAAGATAAGATTTTGCACTATCGGGCAAATTTATAAGTAAATAAACACGAGCAAGATTATTAAGACTTAAAGCATATTCATATTCGCTTATATGATCTTTAAAAGAAATAGCCTTATGGTAATAGAAAAGAGCACTGTCAAAATGTTGAGTATTTTCATAAACAACTCCTAAATTATTGAGTGAAGTATAAAAAGACTTTTTGTACGACTCCTGCCGAGCAAGTTTAAGTGCCAATCTATGAAAAAAAATAGCTTTCTTGTAATTTTTTAACCGTTCGTGAACAGACCCTATGTTATTGATGATATCAATAATATTTTGATTGTTACCTAATTGAATCTGTATGGCGAGAGACTTTTGAAAATATTCGATGCTTTTTGAATAATTTTTAGCTTGAAAAGATATAACCCCCAAGTTGTTGTAAATCATGCCCATGCCACGCAAATCATTTATTTTCTCAAAATAGCTTAACGAACGAACAAAACAGTCTAGAGCAGAATTATATGAACCTCTGGTGTAAAAAATCAAACCCTGATCATTATATAGAAAAGCTGTAATTGAATCAAATCCATAGGAGACAGATATTTGTATTAGGCTATCGTATTTTTTTATAATTTCTTCCGGAGGCAAGTTGGAATTTCTAAGTTCTGAAGCAGCAAGTAATATTTTTAAAGCACGAGGATCTTCCTGGAGATTTTCTGCACTTAAAAAACAGGGAAAAAATAAAAACAAAAAATATAATATTTCCTTTTTCATTTCGACAAATTTATACATTTCTTACATCATAATAATCCCTCAACTCGTTAGCAATAACCATCAAACAAAATATGACAATAGCTATAAGCAACCCAGGAAAAAGAGCTAAATAAGCAGTAGGTAAAACTAGATGACTGTAATAATCTCTGACAAGATTTCCCCAGGATGGCACTGGTGGCTGAATACCTAATCCTAAAAAACTCACACCAGACTCTATAAGTATAGCTGTATTAAAACTATTCGCTGCAAGAACCATCAATACGCTTCTAACTTCAGGTAAAATGTGAAAAAACATGATTCTCCAAGAAGGAATTCCAAGAGCTCGAGCTGCGGTAATATGCAAACGTTCCTTCACAGACATAACCTGCCCACGCACCGCCCTAGCAACATCTACCCACATGGTCAAACCTATAGCTATCAATACCTGCCAGTAACCCTTTCCTAATGCAAAAGAGATAGCCATAACAAGTAAAATGGTTGGAAGCGACCATATTACAGTAAAAAACCAAACAAGTATTTTATCGAGCCACCCACCCCAAAAACCTGCTAAAATACCAATTAAAAAACCAACTACTATGGATATCAACATTCCTAGAAAGCCAGCAATTAAACTCATCCTTCCTCCAACAATTAAGCGACTTAAATAATCCCTACCCAATTTATCCGTACCTAGCAAAAATTTCTTTTTTTTTATGAACACATTTTTTACAAGATCGACAGAATATGATTCCCTTGAAGAAATCCAACCAAGTTTCTTTCCAGTTTCGTACAGATGCTTCATGTTTACTGTAATTACACTATCACTTTTTGGATAAGGTATAGTTCCAGGGAAGAGAAAGAGAGAATCACCCCTTACCTGATAACTTTCAAATGGCAAAACTTCATAAGTTATTTCATGACCTGACCAAAACCTTTTTAGCCATGAGCTATGTTTAAGACTACTCGTTGGGATGTATAAAAAATAACATGAGTATCCAGGAGGTTTGAATGCAATTTCAACCACTTGCAGATTTGCATATGACGAACGATCAGGGATAAAAAGGTAAGAAAAGAAACTCAATAAAAAAACAATTATCAATAAGATTAAGGCAAAACGTGAAAGCCATGATCGAAAAGGCATGTTAAACTATTTTAGCTGCAAGCATTCCACAAGCCGCATGGATTTTTTGTCCTCGAGATTTCCTAAGCGTAACAGACACCCTTTTTGCACGAAGCCATGATTCAAACTCTACAATACGATTTTCAGAAGGAGAGAGCAATTCTGGATGCCTTTCAACGGGGTTAAATTGAATTAAATTAACTCGCGCACGATATCGCAAAGCAAGCTTTGCCAATGTTCGAGCATGTGCATAAGAATCATTGATATCTTTCAGTAAAATATACTCAAAAGTGAGTCGACGAGTTCTTGGCCAGTTCCTCCACTGAATAGAATCTAAGACTTCCATAATTGGATGAGCATTTTCAACTGGCATTAAATACTTTCTCTCTTCATGAAATGGAGAATGTAAACTAATTGCAATATTAACTTTGGTTTGATCAATTAACTTTTGAAGTGCGGGTTGTAGTCCTACCGTAGAAACAGTAATTTTTCTAGAAGGAAAAGCAAAACCCCATTCAGCTGTTAAAATTTGAATAGACTTCAAAACTGATTCTAAGTTATCCAAAGGTTCTCCCATACCCATAAAAACAATATTCGTCACATCCCTTTCAAGAAATCCATGATAAACCTGTTGAATAATATGAAAAGCATCAAGATTACCTCGAAAAATCATTCCTCCAGTCGCACAAAATCTACATCCAAAACGACATCCGGTTTGTGTGGAAAGACAAACGGTAAACCTTTTTTCCTCTGGAATTAAAGCTGTCTCATATATTAATTCGTTATGCTCAAACAATAATTTTTTTGTACCATCCTTGTCGGATGCAACATGGCTCGGTTTAAGTATTTCTGTATGGTGCTGTTCTTGTAATTTCAGTCGTAAAGTCTTAGGTAAATCTGTCATTTCATCAATGCTTCTTACTTTCTTGCGATATAGCCAAGTAAGTAACTGCCTTGAGTTGTATGATGCCCCATGAAGTGAACAAATCAAATGTGAAACTTCTTCTAAATCAAGGCCAATAATTGGTAGACGCATCAAAGAATATATAAAAAAAATTGTGGAGCATACGAGACTCGAACTCGTGACCTTTAGACTGCCAGTCTAACGCTCTAGCCAGCTGAGCTAATGCCCCACTTTGTCATGCAAAAATACAATTTTTTTACTTTAACAACCTAGATGTTTTCCATTTTTTATTCAAAAGATGGTATTTTTTGAAAGTCGCACCAGCAGACAAATAGGCAATAATCAGTCCTTCCTTTCCATCCAGAAAACCCCAACGAAATAAATAATTACGCAAAAATTTTACAAAGGCAGCTGCATATTTGCGGAAGAAACGAACTCTAATTCCTTTTTCAAACATAGCATCTGCTTTGATCTTTGTAAATCTTTCAATTTGCCGATAATGTTCGTCGATGGTGTAATAGGAATAATGAAGTATATTCCCTTTCAATTGTTTAACTTTAGAGTTATCAGATAGCATCACTTTATCATGAGGGTTGATTCCACCCCATTTTCCTTTTTTTTTGTTCCAAAGTCGTATCTTTCTATCAGGATACCATCCACCATGATATATCCAACGCCCACAATAGTTCGTTAGTCTATTCATTCGATAAGCATCATATTGAATGTTTCTTTTGATCGACAAAATTTGTTTCTGGAGATCTTCGTCTAGAGCCTCGTCTGCGTCGAGTGAAAGGATGTAATCATGTTTTGCTTGTTCCATTGCCCAGTTTTTTTGTTCAATATAACCCTCAAAGGGGTGTTCGATGAATCGAACTGGATATTGAAGGCATATCTCTTTGGTTTTGTCAGTCGATAAAGAATCTACTATTACAATTTCGTCGGAAACAGGCAATAATGATTCAATACACCGGGCAATGTTACGTTCTTCATTAAATGTAATAACAACTGCTGAAACAGGTGTATAAGACATATGTTAATTTTTGTTTATTAGTTTTGCTGCACGTTCTAGTAATTCATCCCGACGATCAAGCAGACCTTGTATAGAGGGAGATAATTGTTCATCAAGTTGGATACCAGATCCATGGGCCATTTGACCATCAGGGAATAAATACCCAACCGATGAAAAATAGAGCCTGATTCCGCCAGGTAATGGAAGAAAAGATATTAAAGATGGAGACCCTGCACTACTCTTGCCAATAATGCTAACATTGCTACATGCCCTGAGTGCCATTACCAATCGTTCGCCTCCTCCTCGGGTCATTTCATTTACAATTATTACTACCTTCTTATTATAAGTATGTTTTGAACGTTGTGTGAAATTTCTTACTTCAACTTGAAAGTGACCTGGAAATTTAACATCATTACGCAATTCTTTGGAATACAATACAGAAGAAGAGGAAAAATATGGCAATAAAGACTGTATAAGAATATCAGATTCCAAATTACGAGCATCTAAAATAAGGCCAGTAGATAAAAATAAATCTTTCATAGCCACAGGAACATCGGCGGGTTTGAGAAGTGTCAGGTCCACATAACCTATTTCCGGTGTAACAAATCGCCAGGCAGGTATGTCGCTATTTATGGTTCGTTGATAATATAATGAAGAAATTGGGTAACAAAGCAAAGTGCGAGAAAGTATTTTATCTTCCCTGGTTGCAGAAACATTGATACGAGCATTGTTGGTCTTAAGAAGTTGTGCAGCCAAACGTTTTGCAAAATAACTTTCATTGGATGCTGATATATACTTTTGATATAAAGTATATAATTGCCTTGGCAGCTCGCCATTTACATCACGTATAATGTCCCCTACTCGCAATCCATCTCTTTCGACCTTATTTGGATCAATATATCCAGAGATTACAGGCAATTGATCAATCATTTCAACATAATAATTAGCTTGATTCTTTCCCCAAAAATTCTGATAAAAGTTTTTTCTATCGTAAAGTTCAACTTGAGAGTCTTTCATCAATGCACTGATTTCTAACAAATAATACTTAATAGTATCCTCGTCCTTGGCTTCGAGCAAATAAGGTAAGTAAGTTAAAACAATTTCGTCTGGAGTTATTTGCATCAAGCCTGTGTATGGATAAAAGTATGTCAAAAAAGCATGAAGACGGAATAAAGTAAGCAAGACATAACCATGATCTGTCAACTTACCTTGTTCATAACTTCTTTCATGAGAAAAAATAACTCGTCCTTGATCGTCAAAGCTAAATAAGTAAGATGAGGTTGTTCTTTTTGCCTTAAGAATTGCAGTAAGAATTTCCACAACCTCTTTCTTAAATCTTATGGTATCGTTGATCCACTGATATGATGGAACGATGAATGAATTACGTGAAATCTTTAAAGATTTTCCTTTGCTTTCAATTAAAGGAAATCTTTTCAACCAATTGAATAACGTATCTTTTCGATCTCGATGATTTGCTTTAACATATCCTGGAAGGAATCTGAAGAGTTCATTGTCAATATTAAATTTACCCTCGCGAATAGTTGGATGATAATATTTTACAAATCCCCACACCTTGCAAAGTAGAAGTAAATCTTTTACCAGTGTATCATTTAAATTAGTTATCTGAACATTGGTTTTTTTAGCAAAAGCTGTATCCAAATCAGCCGGTTTTACCTTGTCGGGAATTACTGTAGCTTCCTTCAAGGGCTTACCGTCTAATTTTACATCAAGCTGATCTAACCAAACTTTTCCAACTCCAGTTAAAATCACACCAACGAAGATTTTGTCCGTTTGAGCAGGTATTGGAATATTACCCGATGAATAAAATTTCCAGTCATTCGTACCACTGATGTTGTTCATGTTGGTTCTTTTCAAAGTGATTTTACCTCGACTCTCCATCTGCATAAAAAGAGAAGTATGCCCAAGTCGAACGTCCTCGTTTTTGATATAACCTGTAAGTTCGATAGTTCGAGCCTTATAAATAAAAGGGATCTCAAAAACTATAATTACCGGTGCAGAAACATGTTCTTTTATAAGTAAAAGTGCTTGTTTGCCATCTTTATAGTACACATCCTGTATTTCTATTTGACCACCCTCGCCCCAAAAATAACACATCTCTGGCAATTGGTTACCCAATGGAACAGATTCAAAGCCAAAATCAAAAGACCATGGAATGCTAATTTGGCTTTGTAAGAAAAAAAATGCCGACATTACAATCAAACCAGCAAGATGTTTCATTTTTTTTTCAAAGTTAGCAAATGTCTATCCATAAACAGGTAAAAAAATCTTATTTTT
Source organism: Bacteroidales bacterium (assembly GCA_026418905.1). NCBI lineage: Bacteria > Pseudomonadati > Bacteroidota > Bacteroidia > Bacteroidales > Bacteroidales bacterium. The sequence goes on from JAOAAK010000043.1 coordinate 14,875, forward strand.
GTTTTAAAAATGAATTCTATTACCGTCAAGGATTTAGCAGCTAAAATTGAACATAAGCATAATCTAGATTCTATCATTTTAGAACAAGGACAAAAAGCTTTGAATTTGTTAAAAAAAGAATTTCAACTTCTTTTGTCAGACTTGAGAAAAAACATGAATTATCTACATCATCAGGTAGTTTTACAGCTAAAAGACAAAGGTGATTATGAGTTTGAATGTAGTATTGGTGAAAAAGCATTGGCTTTCTTCTTGCCAAACCATGTATACGACACTGGATTAAGAAATGGTATTTTCCCAATATCTTATCTTTTCAAACAAACTTCACCAGAAAACAGACTTGCCTGCATAATTCATGTTTATTATTTCAAGACTGATTCTCTTTTCAATCAGAGAGCTAATGATATGGGTATCTTACTAGCACGGATTTTTATTAACAAAGATTACGATTGTATTGTTGAGGGCAAAGGCGAATTAGGTGTAATTACCCCAAGCATGCCAAAACCTATGGGTAATCTGATTGCTAGAAAAGTCATAGTCAATGCCATTCATTTTCTCATCGATTTAGATTTTCCTCAAGCTTCATTCCAGGAAGTAGAAAAAATTTGTGTTCAAGATTATCTTACTATCGTGGATCAAACTCATTATTCTCAAACACGTAAAATTGGCTTTCAATCAAAATGGGACAATTCTTTCAAATAATTTTTACAGAAAAAGTTGCACTTTTCGAAAAAACATGTAACTTTGCAAGCGAATTCAATGGCCCGTTCGTCTAGCTGGCCTAGGACGCCAGGTTTTCATCCTGGAAATCAGGGGTTCGAATCCCCTACGGGCTACAAATTTTTTTTACTATGGCACATCACAAATCTGCAAAAAAAAGAATACGTCAGAACATTCAACGCCGTGCATACAATAGGTACTATGCAAAAACCATGAAAAATGCTATCAAAAAATTTAAATTATTAAGCAATCCCGAAGAAATAAAGCAAAAAATATCTTCACTCATTTCTTTGATCGACAAAAATAAGAAAAGAGGAATCATTCATCCAAACAAGGCTGCCCGTTTGAAATCTGTTGTCATGAAAAAAGCTTTTGCACATCAGTCGAGCACCTAGAAAATTTCGTTTGTATTTTAGATTTATTCAATTTTACCTACTTTTCTTAACGAGAAATTATGAAAGGTAAGCAAATTCTTTCTGTATTGAATTCAACGCACATATAGTAAAGCGAATTAAGTATATCGTTTAACGACAGATCTATTCTTAACATCCCCGAATGGGTAGCTGTAAATGAATATTCTTTAATCTTCCTGCCATGAATGTCATATACAAATAGAAAACCAGACCCGGATTCCGGTAGGAATAGATCGAAAGAAATATTGCCCTGCGAAGGATTGGGAAAGGGTTGCATAAGAAATAATTCACGAGCATTCGAAGTGCAAACAAAATTATTTGACGGGTTCATATCTTCTTGACCCGGGACATCTAAAGCCTCAACATACCCGCATAGAGTAATACTTTCATCTTTATTGTAACCCAAGCCTGCATGAAAATGATATTCGAGAGTTTCACCGGGATTTAGTACACCTTTCCATGTTTCCCTGATCGGAAATCCTCTTTCTATTTGAGCATCGAGGGCAATGCTACGTATGCGTCTTGTGCTATTGTTGTAAACAATGAAAGAGGGATAGACAAAACCCAAACTATCTTTCCACGAAAGTTCTGTTATGATCAGATCAAGTATGGAAGGAATTACATAAACATTTCTCCATGCTGTATCTGAACAACCTGCATTATTGTAAGCTATTAACTGAATAAAATAAATTCCTTCTTGAGTGTAAGTATGTAAGGGGTTGATATCTGAAGAAAATCCATTATCTCCGAAAAACCAAGCATAAGAAGTAGCTCCAATAGAGTAATTGAAGCATTGAACATCCAATGGTGGCGTTCCATATTCTGGTTGTACGTCAAAGTTTGCATATGGAGTTGGGTTAACCTTCACAACAAAAGCAGAATCTACCATACATTCAAAATTTGAATACACTTTCACATTAACATGTATGGTTGATGTGTCCTGTAAAAAGTAACAAACTCGTTTTCCTTCCAAAGTATCTCCTTCGATAATCCATATCACTTGTTTGATCGAATCTAAAATGAGCCAGGAACTATCCGAAAAACATATATTTTTCTTCTCACACGGCAAAGTGTAACTATAATTTAATACAGGAAAAGGATGAACAATGATGGTTTTTGTGATCGTATCACTACAACCGTTAACACTTTTGACCCAATATGTGACAGTGTACTGACCAACAGAATCATAAATATGAGAAGGATTCGCAAAGCTACTAGTATTTCCATCGCCAAAATTGTACATCCTAGACTCAACATATGCAAAGGGAGATACGACTGTGCTATCGAAAAAATAAACCGGTTGACCAAAACAAGATTCATCTACGAAGAAATTTGCCCGTGGAGTCTCACGAACAAGTACTGGTTTTGTAACTGAATTTCTACATCCTAAACTATTTTGCACTATTAAAGTGACAGGATAATATCCAATAGAATCAAATTCGTAATAAACAAACGACTGACCTTGAACGGTGTCCTCATTAATAATCCAACTCCAACCACTAATAAAACCTTCCGATGAATGACTCTGATCAGAAAATAATGCAGGTTTTCTACTACAAGCATATAATGGTTTAAAATTAGCAACTGGCAATTGCCTAATTTTTACGTTCTGAATAGTATCCCCTATACAACCAGAATCAGTAACAACCACAAGTTTGATAGGATGATATCCAGTGTTTAAAAAACGTATTTTAAACGGTGATGAAAATGAATGTGTTTGATAGATAGTATCTATCCCGGGGATATACCACGTAGCGTGAGCAATTTGTTCGGGAGTAAATGCATAACTTAGGTTATATAAAGTCGTACTATCACCATAGCAAACCGTATCTGCAACAAAAGCAGTAACTGGCCTTTTACCCCGTAAGGATACATAAATAGAATCGCGTGCCTTGCAACCAAATGGATCTTTAACTTCGCACCAATATAAGCCTGCAGAATTTATTCGAATCTTATTAGTGGTATCACCAGTACTCCATAAATATTTAGATATCTGCCCGTTGTATGGTTCAGGCTGTATCCAAGAGTATTGGCAAACTGATGTGTCCTGACCAAGTGTGAAATAATATGATAAAGAATCAGCACCGACAACAAATGTATCAACTATGAAGCATGAAGATATGGTAGTATCAACTATTTTAACACGATATTGCCCGGGTTTAAAAATATTTAATGAATTATTATAAATTGTATCATTCCAATAAATGTGGTAAAATCCTGTGAGTTGAGGCGTAACAGTAATCGTATCTCCAAGACAGAAGAGTGTATCTCTCATGGGAATAAATGGGAAACTTACATTAATGGTATCTCTGCTAATCCTGTTGAATATGTCCTTTGCTTCCACCCAATATGTACCACTTTTAGTAACTTGAATGGAGCGAGACGTAGCTCCTGTGGACCATAAATACGAAACATAACCTGAATCTGCAGTTAATGTAACAGGACAAAAACCATAATTAATATTTTTATCTGGTCCCAAATTCACAGGAGGGGGAGCATATTTATTGTAAAGATAATTCCGAACAGAAGTAATTTCGCTGAGAGTTAATATTCGATTATAAATTAATATTTCTGCAACATCTCCAATTAAATTGTACAACGTTGTGAAACTTGCCCTCCCTAGTAGGAAACCTGCCATGTGATTTGTACCAGGATGCCCAACGGTAAGAATGGATTCATTAATAACTATTTTAGAGTTGGCTCCATTATATTCCAATCTCAATAATATAAATGGAAAAGTTGAAAAATAAGATAGAAAAAAACCACCAATACCAGCAAATTGATATAAAGAATTGGAAGATAAATAAGAAGTGAAACGTGGACTATACCAATCAAAAATAAAATGCAAACCTGTGTTGTTGGTAATATTGAAAATTAGAAAAATAGTTACAGGCTGATTATAATTGGTACCAAAATCTTTTTCCATCCATTGATTGCCAGAAAACCTGAGAACCTTATGATAGTTTAAGCCATTTTGTATTACAAAAGGTTGATTTGCCACGGTATTTTGCTGGAGGTGGTAGCCATTTCCACTGTTATCCTTCAAAATTTGAGCTCTTCCAGCTACCTCAACTACAGAATCAGCCATGTACCACGCTATGAGACCACTTGTTGGAATCTGCCCAAACAATATACAAACCCATAAGAAGAATAAGAATGCACAAATTTTCATAGTACTAAATTACATTATTTTTTAGTAACAACAATGCAAGCTACATAAACATGAAAGTGTGTAGTTACATGTACATAGTAAACACCCGCTGACAAGTTCATTGGGAAAAAGAAAAAACTTTCCTTAACATTATCTGAATTGAAAACATATAGCTTTTCACCGCTTACGGTGTAAATTTCAATCTTATTTAAAGGTTCGCTAGCTTTTATGTGCAAAAAATCAGCTACAGGGTTTGGATAAATAAGGATGTTTTCTGATTCAATAGATGGGGAAGTTATAACTTCATGATGAAAAATCAGCGTATCCACTTGTGCAATACCACAGGGACTATATGTAGTCAAAGTAACCGTCCGTTCCATCGAATCACTATATGTATGAACAATATTCTCAAGATAGCTAATCGTACCATCACCAAGATCCCATTCATAAACAAGACCTGAATGGGTAGGTGTAAAAGTAAAGGTAAGTCCCTGCTGTTGATATATGATACCTACCTGTTCAGCTGGAGGCAAAAAGGTAATCTCAAAAACACTGCTCTGATTTACACAAGAACTATCTTCAATTATAGCATAGTACGTTCCTGTATTGTAAACATCTAAATACGAACCCAAAATTAAATGGGGCATCCACAACACAGGTGTAGTATCCTGCGAAAAAAGTCGTACGCTATCGCCCTGACAGAAATAATACTTTTTTTCTTCCGGCAAAGAAGTAAAATTTAAATTAACATGAATCGTATCAAAACCAGATAAACAAAGATCCCATAATCGCCATCTGTATAAGCCAGGATAATCAAATAAGCCACCATCCAAAGAATTTGAACCACTCAGCTTTACAAGATTTTCATAATATGCTGGATAGAATGCTTGAGAAAAATAGTTTTTAAACAATATCACGTTCGGAGCAATCACTAAGGAATATGGTTCTCCAGGTGTAAGATATCTTTTCACAGCAATGGTATTTTTTCCTGCAACAAGAGTAAGGGCAGCTTTCCATATGGTATCGCCTGAAGAAGAAAGCAAAAAAAATCTTCCTTGCTGAGCGATCATCGAATAGACATCAAACGATTCAAAATAAATTGGTTTGAGAACTTCAAAAAACAAACGCTGTTCAAAAGAACTGTTGATATAACTGCCCATTCCTGATGTATCCTGTTTGCCTGCCAGAATCAAATCTTTTTTTCTGAATTTTCTCACCATCACTTTTTCCTGACCATTATACCAAAATGTGAAAGAAGTATCCACTTTGAGCGGGTGTTCGACAAAAGATGAAACATACCACAAAAGTGTGTCCTGTGAAATAAAATGTAGAAAATCTGGCTGACAAAGAAAATATGTAGAAAAAACAGGAGGAGTCAGAGGTTGCAAGCAAAATGGAGAGATCAATAACGTATCATTTCCATAGTTGTTCGACACAACTAAGCTAACTTGGTAACACCCAGTATCTTGAAATTGATGCACAACAACAGGCAAATGATACGTCGAACCATCGGAGAAAAACCATGTAATTTGTTCGGGTTGGTTACGACTCGTATCCTTCAAAATTATGGTGCCTGAACACGGATCGAAATCTACTATTTCAGCAGCTGCAATGGGAGGAAGTTGGGCTGGTGTACATTCCCACCTCAATTCAATCCCATCCCCCTGAAGGGATGGATCACTTTTCCATATTAACATGAAACGATCCCCCGTTACTTGCAAAAATGATAGTGATTTTCCTTCATAAAATTTATCGATTAGAAAAGGTGCATTTCCTGAAAACCTGAAGATGAATAGTGTATCGCCTGCAGCCACCTGGAAACGTAAAGCAAAAATTTGCATCATACTCGCTCCTGGAGAAATGACAATTAAAGTGTCTGTTACGAGAGGCTTATAAAAATGAAATGTATCGTTGGTTTGAAATGTGCCATTACATTGGTAAATAACTCGTTTTCCCATACTTGCTCTAATGGGACAAGTCTCATCTATCCAAATGGTATCTCGCAATACATAGATAGAATCTCGCATTTGCACATTTGCTTCGATAATATGCCATCCATCATCTAAAAATTTTACTTCATGAGGTCCATTTCCAGAAGCATGTGAGGAAATAGCATTCGGGCCAAAATTCCATGAAACATAAGAAAAAGGAGAAGAAGGCTGAACCTCAAACTTCATTGGTTCTTCAATACAGTAGTTACCTGTAATCCTTAACTGAGGTTTAAAGCAATTACCCCACACTTGAAATTGTTGAATGTGAGGTATGTAGCCTTTTTTTATTGCTGCTATGGTAATAGGTGTTCCTGCAATAGGCGGCGTAATGGCAACGATCGAATCGGTTTGTTTAAGTAAGAGTTTCTTTAAAATCTTGTTGTTTTGAGTTACTACGAGTGTTATCGAATCCGCATTACTTGAAATGACACGAAGCAAGCTATCGTGGCATGTCACATAAGGGAAAAAATTCACTTGAAGAGTTTGTGGTGGATATAACATAATTTCCATAGAGGGATCCCCAAAGTAATGAAGTAAATGGAAAGTGCGTTTTTCTAAGTTCCAAAGATTGCCCCATGTTTGAGTCATTCGTAAAAGCCCCTGAAGTGCAATTTCACCAGGTTTTGTTAGCTGAGCATGAGGCGTGATCACAGAAGGCTGAGCCGCAGTTCCAGTAAAAATAGGATTGAGCCCAGGAAAAGGAAACATAGCATCTATCATACCCAATATGAGGGCATCGTTGTAACCACTGTAGCTTGTCGCCACGTGCGAAAAAACCCCTATGGCACCTTTACCAGAAAGTTTAAAAAATTCCTCTGCAAAACCATCATTCTCTATAAAATTCCCAGATTGGCAGTTAATGGAGAAAACCAACGGAAGTAAAGAATTGTTTAATGCAGGAAGTTGGGAACGAACAAACGATGG
>JAOAAK010000044.1 GCA_026418905.1 Bacteroidales bacterium
AATTGTAAAAATACCTGTCTTGATATCTTTACAATAACTGGGATAAATAACAGTAACCCTATATTTTTCAGATAAAGCTTCTGCATGTCGACGTACAAAAAGACCAAACATTTTATCACATGGGGATGGATACCATGCAGACAAGAAAACTAGATGTTTTTTTGTAACGTCCATTTTACTTCTTCATGACTCAATCGGTAAAATTAAACAATTTTACTATGAGCCTTTAACTTTTGTTCATTCGTTATCACATAGCAAAAAAAATTTACTCTTTAGCATTGATCATAATTCATATCAACGTATTCGCAAATCTTCGTCTTCTGCATGTCTCGTAACGCAAAAAAAACCTATATCATCTTCAACATCACTGAAAAGTGTAACAAGTTCTTCATCTAATTGAACAAGGTAATTCTTGCTTTTTTCATATACAACAAAATTATTTTTTCCTTGTAGCTTTACACATTCGGAATGCACTAAATGTATGGTGAACTAAACTAATGGAATTAATGACTCTGTTCTTCTTATTGACTTTCTTATGACTTAATCAATAAGCAAAATATGTAGTTTATATTTTCTTCTGTAAAAAAAAAGCATACTCCAAAATTATGTTTGTGTGAATCAAAAAAAATTTCAAACAAAAAACTTTGCTCTCAAAAATTTTTTACTTTTGTTATCTTATTGCATAAATAAAACATTTCCGTTCATGAAAAATTACATTTTATTTATCATGTTAATCGTTTTGTTTTCATGTAAAGTGAAAGTCAAAAAAATAGAACAACCCACAAAAGATATCTTGCGTGAGAATACTTTTACCTCATCTAGTAGTGAAACTTTATTTAAGATTGATACCGTTTACGAAAAAAATGAGTTGTTGTATGTTGTTTTTTCCTACCATGCCAAAGAAGCTGCAGAATTTGATCTGGTGTGGAATTCCATGTGGATCAAAACTTATCCGCCTAAAACTACATTTGAACCCTATATGAAAAATTATACTCCCGGGAAAAAAGCTTTCAAGCATTATTGTGCTTTCAGTCTAGACAATTTTAATTCATCGAGACCTTTTTATCTTAATATCAAAGGATATCCACATTCCATTTTTTTAGATAAGTTGGACTAAGGTAATATTTTATACAAGGTAATAGTAAATATCAAAGTAGTATAAGGAGGAATTGGACTATCAATGGAACTTTTACCAAAAGCTTTAGAGCTTGGAATTATCCATTGAGCTTTTTCCCCTTCCCTCATATGTAACAATGCTTCATTAAATCCTTCAATCAAGTCGGGTGATCCTACAATAACAACGATAGGATTGAATGGGTCGGTTCTGTCGAAAATCTGACCATCAATAAAAGTAGCCTCATAAAAAACGAGCACTTTCTGTCCGGGAACAGGCTTTTTCCCATAACCCTGCTTTATCGGAATATAGTATAAACCCGATGGTAACGGGTTAGTTTTAATTTGATTAATTTCAAGGTAAGTTTGTAAATCTTTTTGTTCTTTTTCACGCAATAATTCGTATTGTTTTCGCAAATTATCTTCGATGATTTTTTTTTCAACTTCGAATTCTTCTTTGCTTTTTCTTTCCAAAATCTTGATTCTCACATACATCATGCTATCGTCCTGAAGATATTCTGGAATTGTCTGATATCCCATTGTTTTTACAAAGAACGAATCGACACGAACTTTAAAAATACAACTATCTCCTACGTGCATCTTTAAAAGCCCTTTCATGATGTCACCTTCAAATGATGGACGATGTATAGGAATCCAAATAGGAGTTATTTCTTTTTTTGAATCGAAAAAAATACTGTCTTTTAAAGTAGCGTATTGCATAGAAACACAAACAATATCCCCCTCCTGGATCTGTAAGCTATCTTTACTTACATGAACTTGTTTCATGAACAAATTTCGATCGATTTGCTCGAAATCACTTTGATTTTTTTTACAAGAGAAAATTAGCAGAAGAAATATCAAAAAAAATTCATTAAGAAGGTTTTTTAACCTGTACAACTTTGACTTCATAAATGAGTATAGATTTTGGTGGAATGTTTTCCGATTCTGTGACCCAACCATAAGCAAGATGTGAAGGTATTATAAAAAGAGCTCTATCACCTTCGCATAATAATTGCAAGCCCTGAGTTAAACCAGAAATTTCTGAACTATATCCAACAATAATTTTTTTTGGACCTTTATCTCTAGAAGACTCGATCAAGACATCATTAATTAAGCGTATGTGATAATGGAATGTGACTTCATCTTTCTCTTCAATGGGAGACCCTTTCCCTTTTTCCAAAATTAGATAGCGCAAGCCAGAAGATGTTTTGATAGGATTTATATTGTGACGGGCACAATAATCTTCGATTTGCATCTCATCAGAACGTGAATAATATTGGTTGGCTTTCTCTAAAGCTTTATTATACTTGGTAGGGTCAATTTCAGGCCTATTTTCCGATCTTTTTTCCTGACAACTAAGAAAAACAATCATTATTGCAAAATATAACCATTTTTCCATGCTTCATCCAAAGCTTTTATGAACAAAGATACAGCACTTTCCATGTCGCCGTAAAAAAAAGCACCTGAGGCATTGCGATGTCCTCCACCTTGAAAATATTTTGTTGCTATATAATTTACATTATATTTTTCTTCTGAACGAAAACTAATTTTAATGTATCTTTCAAATTCCAAAAATAATGCAGTTATACCAATTTCTTGAATTCTAAGACCAAAATTAACTAGTCCTTCTGTATCACCTTTTTGGTAATTAAACTTTCGTAACTCAGCCTTAGAAAGTGTCATATATGAAGATTTAAATTCAGGAAGGATTGTTAGTTTTTCAAGTAAAGCATACCCTAACAACTTTAGTCTACTTTCCGTATAAGTGTTGTATATTTTTTCATGGATTTCTTTGGGATAAATTCCATATCGCATAAGCTCTGCAGTTAACTCTAACGTTTTATCTGTAAAGTTCCCGTAAGCAAATCGATTGGTGTCTGTAATAATTCCCGTAAATAGGCATGTTGCAATATCTTTGTCCAGTAAGCTTTTGTCAAGGTAATTGATAAATTCAAGTAAGATCTCTGATGTCGACGATATGTGAATAGTTGTTAATTCAATTTCAAAAATTTTTTCGGGGTTTTCGTGATGATCTATAAGAATAAATATTTTGCTATTGGCACTTTTTACAGTCAAAAGATAGTCGGCAAGAATGTCAGTTCTATGCAAAGCATTCATGTCAACAAAAAAAATCACATCCGAACTTTCTATACAGCTTTTACATTTTTCTAATTCTTTTCTTGCAATCAAAATTTTGTCAATTTCAGGCATCCAGAGGTAATAGGATGGTATATCATCTGGAAAGATGACCTGTACATGATGTCCTAACTTTTGAAGCAGCATAAGCAATGCTAGAGATGATCCAATAGAATCACCGTCTGGATGAGTGTGACTAAGGATGACAACCTTAAGAGTTGGCTGTTGTATAAGTTGCTTAAGTTTTTGAAAAACTTCTTTTTCCAAAATTTACTATTTTTGAAGTTGCAAAGTTAAAAAAAAATCTATGGCAGGAAATGTTACTTTGGCAATGATTAAGCCCAAGGCCGTTGAATCCGGACATGTGGGTGCTATTCTGCACACCATTTGTGCTAGCGGATTCCGCATTAGAGGGCTTAAGATGATGAAGTTTACGAAAGAACTGGCCGAAAAATTCTACGAAGTTCACCAAGGAAAAGATTTTTACGAACCTTTAATCGAGTTTATTACATCAGGTCCCGTTGTTGTAGCTTGCATTGAGGGAGATAACGCAGTAGCCTCTTTTAGAGAACTCATGGGTGCTACAGATCCAAAGCTTGCTGGGCCTGAAACTATTCGTGGAAAATTTGGAACATCCGTACTTGCCAATGCAATTCACGGCTCTGATAGCGACGAAACTGCCATCCGTGAAATTGAATTGGTTTTTTCTAAGGAAGAAATATTCTAATTCTAAAATTATACTTTCTTTCTTGGTATTAGTTCATCAAACGTATTGTCGTCAAAAACGAGAATAATACTTTTAATTTTTTGTTCGAAGTTGGTACATTTTAGTTCTTTTATATTTACATTGTTGTTCGTTTCATTCTTATCAATTTGATTCTCGGAATTTGTTTTTTCCCTTAACATAGGTCCCCTATCTAATATTAACCAATCGGGATTAATTTCAGGAAATTTTCGAAGAATTTTTTCAATCAATGTTAAACTTGGCTTATTTCTTCCATTCATAATATGTGTCAACGCAGAACGTTGAATACCTATCATATCGCAAAAAGCCGATGGGGACATTTTTGCCCAATCAATGATCATTTGAATTTTTTCATTCATTAACGAACAAAATTTTACTGTTTACAAATATAAAAATAATTGTTACTGGATTAAGACTGTATTGCAGGATAATATTTCATCAATGATTTCTGACGTTTGTTTAAAATTGTAAACAGGATGCATCTTGAAAACGAGTTTTGTTTCAGTTTCTTGAAGAAGCGTTCTTTTAGCATGTTTTAATACGAATTGAAGGAGATTATTAAAAATGGGAGAAGAATAAAATGGATTGTTTTTATCCTGAACAAAATGAAAGTATAATACATTCTTTTTTAGGATTATTTTTTCAATTCCCGCTTTTCGTGCTTTCCATTTACAACGAATCACATCGAAAAGTGATAAAGTTTCAGGAGGAATTGGTCCGAAACGATCTTGAAGGTAATCAATAAATTGCTGAATTTCATCTTGATCAGTAAGATCATTTAGTTTTTTATATAATAAATACCTTTCATGAGAGGACGAAACATATGTATCGGGTATGAGAATAGATAGATCTGTTTCAATATTAACATCACTGACGTAGTTCAAATCTTTTTCTTCGGAATATAACTCAGCAAATTCATCACGTTTAAGTTCTTGAATAGCTTCATCAAGAATTTTTTGATACATTTCGAAACCTATTTCTGTGATAAAACCACTTTGTTCGGCACCTAGTAAATTTCCAGCTCCTCTTATATCGAGATCTCGCAAAGCAATCTGAAAACCACTTCCAAGATCTGAAAATTCCATGATGGTACGAAGACGTTTTCTTGCAGATTCAGTTAGTAAAAAATCGGGAGGTGTGAATAAATAACAAAAAGCTTTTCGACCAGAACGCCCTACTCTGCCTCTTAGTTGATGGAGATCGCTGAGTCCAAACATATGAGCATTGTTAATGAAAATGGTATTGGCATTAAGAATATCGAGGCCAGATTCGACAATGGCCGTAGATACGAGTACATCAGTTTTTCCCTGATAAAAATCCAACATGATGCTTTCAAGTTCTGATGCCTTGATTTGTCCGTGTGCTACAGCGATTTTAGCTTCTGGAACAAGTTCGTGAATAAGACGAGCTATCTCGTCTATGTTTTGGATGATATTATGTATGAAGAAAACTTGACCACCCCTGTTTAACTCAAAACGAATAGCATCTCTGATCAAATCAGGTGAAAATGGCAATACCTCGGTATGGACAGGATATCGATTAGGAGGAGGTGTTCTAAGCAAACTCATATCTCGCGCCCCCATCAGGGAGAACTGAAGCGTACGTGGTATAGGAGTAGCTGTAAGTGTTAACGTATCGACATTCTCCTTAAGCATACGAATTTTTTCTTTAGCAACTACTCCAAATTTTTGTTCCTCATCAATAATAAGTAGTCCGAGATTATGAAAACGTATTTCTTTACCTAGAAGCTTATGTGTACCTATGATGATGTCGATTTCCCCTCGAAATAATTTTTCAATGATTTCCTTTTGTTCTACGGGAGTTTTAAAACGACTTAAGAAATCAATGCGTACATTGAATTGATCAAGTCTTTCACGAAATGTTTGATAATGTTGAAAAGCAAGAATAGTTGTTGGAACAAGCACGGCCACCTGGTACCCATCAAGTACGGCCTTAAATGCAGCTCGCACGGCTAGTTCTGTTTTTCCGAATCCAACATCGCCACAGAGAAGTCTATCCATTGGAACGGGTTTTTCCATATCTTCTTTGATCTCCTGCATAGCCCTTATCTGATCTTGTGTATCTTGGTACATAAAAGAAGCTTCTAGTTCGAACTGTAGGTAATTATCAGGTGAAAAAGCAATTCCTTTGGAAGCTTTCCGTTTAGCATAGAGTTGAATGAGTTCTCGAGCTATGTCTTTTACTTTCTTTTTGATTTTGTTTTTTTTGTTTTGCCATGCTTGAGACCCTAATTTGTCCAGTTGGGGGATTTGCCCATCTTTGCCAACATATTTAGAAATTTTATGTAGTGAGTGAATGTTAACATATACTTCATCGTTGTCGCGATAAATTAAGCGAATAACTTCTTGTTCTTTTCCGTTAATGATCATTTTTTCAAGACCAGCAAATCTTCCTATTCCATGGTTAATGTGAACCACATAATCTCCAGGTTGAAGATGAATTAACGTTTCAATAGAAAGTTGGTCAGGCTGATCGAACGAAGAAGAAAAAAGATTTTGTTTAACTTTCTTAAATAGTTGATGCTCGGTATAAAATGCTAATTTTAAGTCAGGAACTACAAAACCCTCATTGAGGTTTAATTCCTTAAGTTGTACGAAGGAAAATATATCATCATCTTCGCTACTTAAATCTTCAAGTATGCTTTCAAGACGAGATAATTGCTTTTTGTCGGTCGAAAATATATAATATTTCCATCCTAATCTGCCATCTTCAATAATTTGACGTATAAGCCAATCGAACTTCCCATGAAACAATGGCTGTGATTTAAAGTGAAAATCTACTACATAATCAGACAATCCAGATAAAGAAACATGCACGAAGCTATCAAGGGCAAGCAAAATTTCATTTAAGTTCACTAACTTTAACTCGGTATTTTCATTTATTTGTTGCTGAATAGACTCTTCCTTTTTTATTAGCTCGGATAATTGAGTTGTGATTAGCCAAACGATTGTTTTTTCAGGAGGAAGTAACGATAAAAAATTTGTCCCGGGAGATATTGAATTTTTTTTCAAATCAGGTAAAAGAGTTATACTATCAATGCTCCTAATCGTTAGTTGATGAATTGGATGAAAATATTTAATTTTTTTAATCTCATTATCGTCAAAAATGATTCTTACGGGATAATCTTCGGCAAAGGAAAAAACGTCCAAGATACTCCCTCTCATGCTGAACTCGCCAGGGGAACTTACCATGTCTGACCTGATAAAACCAGTTTCTTGCAACCACTCGGACAAAAACAATGGATCAATTTCTTGTTCAATGTGAAGTGTAACCTTTTCTTGCTCAACAATTTTTTTTGCAGGTACTGGATGAACAAAAGCCTGTGGATATGAAATAATAGTTAAAGGCTTGTTTTGATAATAATGGAGTATAGATTTGTTTCTATGGAGGAGATGATGTTTGTTTTCGTGTGAAATATTGTATTTGCTTTTATAAGGTGTTGGGAAAAAGCAAATTTCCCGAATATGTTGTTTGAAATTTTCCTCTAGTTGCGAAAATGATTTAAAATCATCCATTAAATCATATGCTTCGTCAAGATCATCACATACAATAAGTTGATGATAATCAGGATATATTTTTTGTACGTAAAAAACAATCAATGGTAAGGAAGAACCTGCTACTCCTTGAATCTTAATCCTACGTATCGATGGTTCTGAAAGATAGGCCCCTAACTTCTTAAACGCTTCAAGTTGGAACAAGTCGGAAAAAAATTTCATATGGGAATTTACTCATTCAGTTTTGTTTGTGCTTTTAATATCCATTCTTCGACAATGTTTTCATCAGGGATAGTAATGTTTAGTTTCATCTTCTTTTTTAAAACGTTAAGATCGGCAAAAAGTTTAGAAGAACGACTCTGAGCTAAATCTTCTAGCCCATTGATGCCAATATGAGGGAAAAATTGAATAAGGTCTTTATCAATACCAAGTTGCACAAAATCTTCATCAGAAAAAATTTGCCTTTTCTCGGGTTTCATTTGAGGGAAGAAAATAACTTCCTGTATAGAAGTTGTATTGGTAAGTAACATGGTAAGTCGATCAATACCAATGCCAAGGCCAGCCATGGGAGGCATGCCATATTCCATGGACTTTAAGAAGTCCTCATCAATGACCATAGCTTCTTCATCACCTTTTTCGCGTAACTTAAGTTCTTCGATGAAACGTTCTCTCTGATCTATAGGATCATTTAACTCAGAATAAGCGTTGCAAAGCTCCTTTCCATTGACAATCACTTCAAATCTTTCAACTAATCCTGGTTTTGATCGATGTTTTTTGGCAAGAGGAGACATTTCGATCGGATAATCCATGATAAATGTCGGTGAGATGAGTTTGGGTTCCACCGTTTCACCAAATATTTTATCAATGATTTTGCCTTTCCCCATGTAAGGATCGATTTCAATCCCGATATTTTGGGCAATTCTTTTTAGTTCTTGCTCATCAGCATTACTGATATCATAACCCGTATACTCTTGAATAGCATCATACATCGTCAACCGTTTCCATGGTCGTTTGAAATCAATTTCTTTTTCGTCATACACGATTTTAGTAGTTCCAAATAAGGATTGAACAATATATTCAATCATTTCTTCGACGAGTTCAGCCATCCATATATAGTCTTTATAAGCAACATATAATTCAAGTTGAGTAAATTCAGGATTGTGAAAACGGTCCATGCCTTCGTTTCGAAAATCCTTACCTATTTCATAAACTCCATGAAATCCGCCTGTCACAAGCCGCTTCAAATAAAGCTCATTGGCAATTCGTAAATAAAGTTTAGTGTGTAAGGCATTATGGTAAGTTACAAAAGGTCGCGCTGTTGCACCACCGTATATTGGTTGAAGAATGGGAGTTTCTACTTCTAAGTAGCCACGCTCATCCAAAAATGTCCTAATGAGTTTGATAATTCTAGAACGTTGAACAAAAACTTGCTTTACCCATGGATTGACAATAAGATCAACAGTTCTATTCCTATATCTTTGTTCTGGATCAGTGAAAGCATCAAAAGTTTTTTCGTCTTTTTCTTTGACTATGGGAAGAGGTCTAAGAGATTTGCTTAACAATTTGAATGATTGAACGTGGATAGAAAGTTCTCCCATATTTGTAAAAAAAACAAAACCTTCTACTCCAATGATATCGCCAATGTCGAGTAACTTTTTGAAAACCGTATTATACAGGGTTTTATCATCGCCAGGACAGATGTCGTCTCTTTTGATATATAATTGTATTTTACCAGTTTCGTCTTGAATATCCACAAAAGAAGCAGCACCCATAATACGACGAAGCATGATCCTTCCTGCAACACATACCTGTTTTTTTTCCTGGGCAAAACTTTCAGCATTTTTTCTGATTTCTTCAATAGTAATGTTTACGGGAAAAAGCTCGGCTGGATATGGTTCTATTCCTAACGAACGTAATTGATTTAGAGCTTCACGCCTGATGACTTCTTGTTCACTTAAATGCATTTTTTTTGCAAAATTAATTAAACCTCTTATTGTTTAAGAAAAATTATTAAATTTGCAAGGCTTTTGGGTTGTTAGCTCAGGTGGTTTAGAGCGCATGCTTGACAGGCATGAGGTCACTGGTTCGAGTCCAGTACAACCCACTAACCAAATATAATATCGATCATATTTTTAATTTTGGTTGAATTACAAAATCCGTTTTTTTCAAGAATAGCTTTTCGACGTAATATTTCATGCGATGAAAATGGTTTATTAAAAAGATCTTGAATAATTTTTTTCATCATTTCAGGGTTATCTGCAACGTAGCAAAGTTCTTCAAGATGAGTACCTCTTACCATGTTCGAATTAACAATGACATGTTTTCCTCTGTATAAAGCATACAATAATTTTAACTTGATGCCTGTTGCCTGAAAAGTTGGTAAAATGTTTATTTGTGCTTTTGAAATAAGATTTTCAAATTCGGTTTGGGTTAGATTTTGCAATAATTTAATGTGAGGATATTTTTGGGCAAGTTTAACAAGACGATGTGGCGGTTTGTTTCCAGCAATGTAAAAGGGGACTGAAAGAGATGAAAAAACTTCTTTGATAAGGTATTCAGCAGCATAACTGTTTTCACTCACATCTAAACTGCCATGGTAAAGAGCAAAAGGTTCAGCTTCGTCTGAAACGACTACATCGTCAAATGGATGAAAAGCACTAATATGAAAAACTTGAGAATGATACTGTTGATAGTGTATGACATCTTTAGGTGAAATAGCAAGGATGCCATTTGCATAAGGAAGAATCTTTTTTTCGTAATTTTTAAGTTTTACTGATTCAAGACAGAGATAAATCTTATATGGCAATTTTTTTTCTGTCCGAGAAAGTGATTTATAGTATTCATGTTCAACATTATGCATTCGTATAAATTGTTTCCTGTCGTGCAATGATGGATGCGAGATAAAAAAAGTAGTATGGATTCCTTCGTAAAGAATCGGGTAATTGTCTTGAAGAAGATGACCAAGTAAGGTTTTATCGTTTCTTGAATAAACTATGTATGGTTTTTTTGAAAATAAAGATAACCAGCCATCCCTTGGATAGTAATATGTCTTATAACACAACCGTTCTATTTCTGGCGATGGATATCTGTTTCCATATTGAAATACATGCAAGATGACTTTAATTCCAGCTTTATGCAAATATTTCAATTTGTAATAAATATCAATAGCTCCACCATAATTGGCGGGCCATGGGATATCGAACGCAACTACATGCAAATACCTATCACAATGTAAAGTATTCATCAAGTTTTTCTTTAAGCTTTATTTTTTCTATGTCCCAATGTAATTCTGCTGCGGCACGTCGTGCGTTTTTTTTCCAATAAGATAATCTGGCTGGGTCTGATAACATATAATTAATTTTTTCCCCTATATGTGACGGTTCGTGTGCTGAAATGGTTAAACCAACATCGTATCTATAAATGATCTTTCTCAACTCATATAGATCCGAACTTAGGACAGCAAGACCAGCATGTATGTAATCAAATAATTTATTTGGCAAACTGCACCTGTAATTGATACTCAGTGGCTTATCCAACGTAAGTCCAATATCTGCATTTGCTGTATAGTGGTATAATCTTTCTGGCGGCATTTGTGGGATGATACGAACTTTATCAGATAAATTGTTTCGTTTGACAAGATCAGGAAGATATGAAAATACATCACCATCTCCAATAATAAGAAGTAAAGCATTATGTACCCATTTCATGGCAAGTATTGCTTCCTCTACTCCCCTTTCAATGTTAATTCCTCTACCTTGAATAATTAAAATAAAAGTATCTGTTGGCAGACCAAGTTCCTTTCGTGAAAGAGGGGTTAAATTATCCCGCCTAATAGGTACGTTTCTTATAACTAGAGTTTCAATACCATATAATCTCCTATAAATACGAGCAATTGAATCATTTACCGTTATCATCCATGATAGATTCTTAAAAGAAAATTTTTCTATTAATTTCCAAACCCAAGCAACGAATTTTCTGTTTTTTAATTCAGGTACACCAAGATAGAATTCGTGACTATCATAAACGATTTTTTTACGTTTGATTTTACTAACAAGCACAGCAGGTAAGAGTGTATCTAAATCATTGGCCCAAACCAGGTCAAAACGATGTTTTAATAGATACCATAAAAACGTCATGTTGAGAGATGCATAAAAAAGGAAACCTTTATTCCATGGTAATTTAAACCGTCGAGAAGGAAAACCAAATAGGCTCGCATCCATGCTTTGAGGAAGGAGCCTTCCTAAGACACATATTTCATGCCCCATTTCTTTTAAGAGAGAGCACGTGCGTTTCACGCGTTGGTCAGTAACCAAATCATTTGATACAAGAACTATGATTTTCATGTGACTTAAGGACGTTTCCCGTTAAAAGGTTCACAAGGATTACAACGAAATTGAAGTGTTATTTTAAGATTTCTTATCTCCTTATGATCAACGACACTAATGGGACTTTGATAATATTTTTTACAACTTGGATCAGGTAGATGAGAACATAAATGGATCGAATCAAGCATGATGGTAATTAAATTAAACGCTGTGTCTAGCATCACGTAACCTTCAGAATCGGTAGTTACTTTTGTGATCTTTCGATTGTCATAACTGATAATTAAGTATGTATTTGAAAGAGGATGTTCCCGACTATACCATTCAAGCATTTCTTCCGTTGGCTTAACTCCGCCACAATAGGGATATCGATAAAAAAACTGAACTTTGACAAAAGGTTTATCTTGGAATTTAAGCAAAGGAAAGAAGCATGAAGCTACGAAAAAAGGTATCAAAAGCAAGTATAACTTCATCGCATATCGTTTACGATAACCCCTGGGTAATCTTTTTCATTAAAAGTAAATCTGCTTTCGAATACTTTGGGGTTTTCTAAAAAATTAGTTATGGTATAAGAAAAAGTTGAACCGTTTTTATCATAAATGGTGGAACGATACAAAATACCTTGTGTTTTATCTATTTCAAGTCTTATTTTATAGAACGACTGAGTTTTTAATGGGACAAGATCTATGGTTTGAATGATTTTGTTGCCCATGGGTGCTTCTTTGATAAACTTGGAACGATAGTTTTTTTCATAAGCCGTAAGTATTTTATGGGGGGTATTTAGATTATTCGTATCTACATTATTTATTTGTACTTCATTTTCGTCTTTGATATATGTCCATACAGTTTTTCCATCACATATAATAATTTGATTGTCTAGATACAAACGGTATTTATCTCCCTTAATGTAAATACTACCGTTTTTGGACTCATTAACGTTGTTTTTAGGATTTGAGATAGTGAAGGTGAATTCAAACTTCATAGTTTCATATGATTTGTATTTTTCAGAAAGTTTTTGTAAAATTTCCTTTGATTTTGGATCATCAATTTGAGCTTGAAGAATGAAAAAACAAATATTAAATGCTACAATGAAAAGGGTTTTCATGATATCGTATTTTTATTTAGAAGGTTTGACAAAAATTGTTCCAAATGATTTAGATCTTTGACCAGAACATCTCTTGGCTTGCTTCCTTGAGGCGGGCCAACAATACCAGTTTGTTCGAGTTGCTCAATGATACGTCGTGCTCGAGCGAAGCCAATATTAAGTCTTGTTTGCAGAAGCGAAGTAGAACCTTGTTGAGAGGACACAACTATCCTAGCTGCATCCCCAAATAAACGATCAAGATTTGCTACATCTTGCAAACTCTCACCTTGTTCTTCTTCTGAAACTTCAGGGAGTAAGAATGGGTGTGGATATCCTGGCTGATTAGAAATGAAATCCACGATTTTCTCAATTTCATCCGTATCAACGTAGGCACACTGAATGCGGAGAAAATCGTTTCCATGAAGGTAAAGCATATCACCCATTCCTATGAGCTGCTCTGCACCATTATAATCCAGGATAGTGCGGCTATCCACCTTAGACGAGACACGAAAAGCAATACGAGCAGGAAAATTAGCTTTGATTTTGCCAGTGATCACATCTACAGAGGGTCGCTGAGTAGCAATTATCAAATGAATACCCACGGCACGAGCCAGTTGGGCAATACGAGCTACAGGTAGTTCAACTTCCTTTCCAGCGGTCATGATTAAATCAGCAAATTCATCTATAACAACCACAATGTAAGGCATGTAGTGATGTCCTTTTTGCGGATTTAACCTCTTTTGAAGATATTTCTGGTTATATTCAACAATGTTTTTTACACCACCTTCCTTCAGAAGATCGTAACGCCAATCCATTAATTTTGTCACAGAAGTGAGTGTTTTAACTACCTTTGAAACATCGGTTATGATTGGTTCTACTTCATCGGGAAGTTTAGCAAGGAAATGATTTTCTAATTTGTTGTACGGAGCCAACTCAACCTTTTTGGGGTCAATGAGAATAAATTTTAATTGACTTGGATGTTTCTTGTAAAGTAAACTGCTGATAATAATATTAAGTCCGACGGACTTTCCCTGCCCTGTAGCACCAGCAATCAGAAGATGTGGTAGCTTTGCAAGATCCGATACAAAAGGTTCATTGGTTATGGTCTTTCCTAAAACGAAAGGCAATTCTCCAGAGTGGTTCTGAAATTTGTCTGTTTCCAACATACTTCGAAGAGAGACGATTTCTCTTTTCTGGTTAGGAACTTCGATGCCAATCGTACCTTTCCCAGGTATGGGAGCAATGATACGGATCCCTAAAGCGGAAAGACTTAAAGCTATATCGTCCTCAAGATTTCGAATCTTACTAATTCTGACACCAGGTGCGGGAACAATTTCATACATGGTCACGGTCGGTCCTATAGTAGCTTTGATCTTTACGATGTCAATTTCGTAGTTACGAAGAGTTTCTATAATTTTTTTCTTATTTTCTTCTAATTCTTCTCGAGTTACTCCCGTCTCTCCCCGACCATGATAAGTAAGCAAATCGAGGGAAGGAAAATTGTAACTTTTCAGAATTTCAAACGGATTTTCTACATGTTCAACAAAATTGTCATCACTAATTTCGTCATGAAGAACACTCTTATTTAAGTAAGGTGGTAACTGGTCATCTAATTTTAGTGGTATAACCTTTCTTTCTTTTTCAAAGCTATTTATTTTATCCTCAACTTCGGCCTCCAAAAGTTCGTTTGATACTTCCTTGGAAATATTATCATAATATGATGGAACTGTGTCAACGTCTTCTTCTAGGTCAAGTTCAATTTCTGTTGCTTTTGACACAGGTTTTGAAAGAACTTCCGTAGCAGAAACATTATCAAGCTCTGTAGACAAATTTTGTTCAGTTGATGCCAGTTCTGGCTCTATTGTGATTTTTGCAGAATTATTTTCAATATTCATAGAGGTAGAAGTAGAAACATTATTAACATCAGTAAACAGTTTTTTGTAAAACTTCTTAATATATCGTGGAATCAAAAGAAAAGTTATAACGAACGCTATTAAAAATAAAATTATACCTGTAAATATTTTTCCGAATAAGTTTTGAAGCAAGTTGATAATGTTTTTTCCTATGAGACCTCCCAAAACAGGTTGATCATAAAAAAGGAATGCCATGAGGATAGAAAAAAACAAAGTTAAAACAATCGACATTGAAAAAGTTTTGATCATATCTAACTTGATCAGATACATCCCTCGTAAAGAGAGAATAAATAGAAAAGTAAGTAAAACAAAACTACCGATTCCAAACGACTGTTTTACAAAAATAAACCCAAGATAAGCCCCAATTTTACCTCCAGCATTGGCAGGTGTTATGTTGAAGTTTGTTGAATCTTTTCCCAGGGCTTGAAGCCATATATCATCTTCCATCCACGTAAATAAATAAGATACAAATGAAATAAGAACGTATAGACTAAAGAGGAATAACAAAAGTGAGTAAACTAAAAAAGCATCTTTGGAAAATAAAATTTTAAAAAATTTTTTTAATGAAAAGTCACCCTCACCATGTGTTAGGTCTTTCTGATGATTTTTTGGAGTTGCAAATTTATTGACAAGGTCTTCACCTTTTCCAGACTTTTTCATGAGGGGGGTAGTTTTAAGGAAATTTTATTCCTCACCGCCACCAAACATTTGCTTAAGTTCGTCTTCTGATATTTGTTTAAAATCGGAAGGAATAAGGAAATCCGTTTCTTTTATTTTAACTTTTTTGGTAATTATTTCGGTAACAGTAAAAGTGACTTTTCCTTCCTCTGTTTCGTAGGTGTACTCCATGGGAAAACCTTTAAGACCTGGAAAGTTATTCAAAAAATTATATTCAGGACCTGCTATGCTTTCGTTGTAGTAAACTACATACGTCTTGTCCTCACCATATTCGTCTTTGACAATGTACTCAGCCTTATGAGCGACCATACCTGCTATTTGCTTGGTTTCATCAAGGTAATTAATGGTAGGAGATGCTTCTTTCATTTTTTCAATAAATTTCTCCTTCGTTACTTTTAAATAAAACTTTCCATAAGAACCAGCATCAATTAAAACAATCTGACTTGAATCTTTACCATTGTTAATGGTTTTTAGAGTTACACCAGGCAAAATCATTTCAGTTAAACTTTTTTTCCCTAGGATTTTTAATTCCATGCTCTTAGGTTGTTGAGCGAGTATGGTGGGATCCCAATTTCCGTCGTAAGAAATGGAATATTTGACAATACCCTTAAATTCTTTAGTTTTGCTTTTTTGGGAAAAAACCAATGTTGATGAAATTGCACATATAAAAAAATAGAAAAATAATCTTTTCATACCTCTTCTTTTTGCAAAGGTAAAAAAAACATGAAATCCTAAATTTTTATTTTTGCAAAAAGAAAATGAAATTAACCAAATATATTTTACACATTGTTACTCTATTTCTACTCTCTTCCTGCCGAACACCTCAAAAAGTGGAAGACTTCCTACGAAAAACAAATATTTTTTCTGACGTATGGTTTTCAGTTGAAAGCGATATATATTATTTGGAAAAATGGGAACATGTCGATGATAGTATAAAAGGTATTACTGTCATATATTCACCAAAAGACACACTTTATTACGAGGCACATCGTATTTTTTCTCAACATAATCAAATTCTTCTTTGTTCACAAGCCGGAAAATATATTATTCAAAACATAACCTGCCTAAAACTTCATAAAGCCAGAAAAAGAAAAGTTGTTTTTAAAAATGAAGATCAAGGGGTTGAATATGTTGTTAAAAAGGATTATCTAATCCTTAAATCCTGGATTTACACCGAAGATGGTAAAAACATCGAAAAATTCAAACTTTACCGTAAAGGTAAAACATGAAAAGATTTTTTATTTTTCTTTTATTAAACTCTATTAGCTTTTGCATCAGATCACAGCTTGATACGATAAAATTCATTGATAGTCTTTTGCGTTGCATGACAGTGGAAGAAAAAATTGGTCAGCTTATTGCTTTTCCTGTTTACTCCAATAGAGATGAAAAATACGTAATGAAAATCATAGATACGATTCAAACTGTTCAACCTGGTTTTTTAATCTACTTTCAGGGAACGATCAAAAGTCATGCTGACATTCACAATAAAATTATCTCCCTTTTTAAAATACCACCTTTTTCCTCGATGGATGCAGAATATGGAGTTGGTATGAGGTTAAAGGATGCAATAACCTTACCACGAGCAATGACATTAGCTGCTACTCAGGATACAATGCTTACTTACCAGGTTGCTAAAGCAATTGGTGAGCAGTGTAAAAAGCTTAAAATACAAATAAACTACGCTCCTGTAGTTGACGTTAACAATAACCCCCTTAACCCTGTTATCGGCAATCGTTCTTTTGGATCAGATCCTAATGCAGTAGTGCTTTTTGCTAGAGCTTATATTGACGGGTTATCCAGTATAGGTTGTTATTACGTTTTAAAACATTTTCCCGGTCATGGTAATACTCATGAAGATTCTCATAAAACTTTACCCGAAATCAAAGACAATTCTCAAATACTTACTGAAATACACTTAATGCCGTTTCAGAAGCTTATTCAAGAAGGCCGAGACTGGGGAATTATGATAGGGCATCTGTATGTACCTGCAATTGACAAAAAAAAACACCCCTCTACCCTTTCTTCGAAAATTATCCAAAATTTACTTATTGAAAAAATGGGTTATAGAAATCTTATTTTTACGGATGCATTGACTATGAAAGGCATCTTGAAAAATAACAAAGCTGGTCAAATTGAAGTTGGGTGCCTACTAGCCGGAAACGATATTCTTCTCATGCCTAGAAACGTTTACATTGCTTTGGACTCAATAAAATTTGCCATTCAAAATAATAAATTACCAGAAAAACTCATAGACAAAAAAGTAAGAAAAATTCTCTATTACAAACTTAAGTCTGGTTTGTTTTCTACTAATTTAAGAATTGATACTACAGGTTTGAATAATAAAATTAATCAAACGCGTTTTGATACACTCAAAAGGCTTGTTTATAGTAAGAGTATTACACTCTTAAAAAATGATAGTTTTGTTCCAATTAATCCAACGTTGAGATGGGCTGTGATTTCATTTTACCCGGATACTTTTTCCATATTTCATAGAGAATTAAAAAAATTCTTGGTTTTTTCGAACTTTTCAATCATTGATACTACTTCAAAAAAAGAAAAAATCTTAGAAACACTTAAGCAGAAGTTAAAAAATATCGATGCATTAATTATCTATTTGCCTCGTAAATTGAAAGAAAATGCAATAGAACAATTTTATACCACTTGGCTACCTTTAATCTACGATTTGGCTACTCTAAAACCTTCTATCTTGATTCTAACAAGAAATCCTTATCATGTAAATTATTTTGATAAGATAAATGTCTTTAAGGCTATCGTGGTAAGCTATGAGAGAGACAGTCTTGTTGATTGGACTATAGCACGTAACCTAAGTGGTATCTACCCCTTCGAAGGGAAACTTCCAGTTTTTCTGAATCAACAATTTAAAGATGGATATGGAATTCGTACTAATTTTTTCTCAAACATGCTAGAGGATTACTTTGTAAAACAAGATTTGAATTCAAACTATTTAGATTCTATTGATATTCTCGTTCAGAAATCTATCAAAGACGGTGTTATTCCAGGGTGTCAAGTGCTCATCGGATGGAAAAATCAAATCATTTACCATAAAGCCTTTGGCAAACATACATATGAAGGAAATACGACGGTTAGTTTAGAGGACTTGTATGATTTGGCTTCTTTGACCAAAATTTTAGCAACAACCCTTGCTATCATGAAGCTTTATGAAGAAGGAAAAATAACACTTGAAGAACCCATATCAACCTATTTACCCGAGCTTCGGAATAGTTCCGTGGGTCAGACCAATATTGCTCGAATCCTGACGCATTCAGCTGGATTTCCTCCATACATTGCTTTCTATAAAAGAACTCTTGAGCATAAGAAACCTTCTTCGAAATATTATACGAATTCTCCTGATTCTCTTCATAGCATTGAGGTAGCTAAAGATTTGTTTTTGCTCAATTCCTTTTCTGATTCAATAAAAAAGATCTTGTTTTCGATCAATCTGAATCCTAATCAAGGGATGAGATATAGCGATTTGGGTTTCATTATACTGGCATGGATAATCGAAAGAATTACTCAATTACCGTTTGATCAATATGTATATGAAAACTTCTACCGCCCATTAGGCTTGAACTACATCGGATTCAATCCAAAACATTGGTATCCTCTCGAACGAATTGTTCCTACGGAAATAGATACTGTTTTCCGCAAGCAACTTGTGCATGGCTATGTTCATGATCAGACTGCCGCTATGTTAGGCGGAATAGCAGGTCATGCGGGGCTTTTTGCAAATGCATACAATGTTGCCGTTATTATGCAAATGCTTCTGAACAAAGGCTCATATCGAAATGTTCAATTCTTTAAACCTGAAACTGTCATGAAATTTACCAACACCTTTTATGATAAAAACTATAAAGGTTTGGGATTTGACAAACCCAACATGCGAGGAAATGTTACATCGTTTGCCTCTCCTAAAAGCTTTGGACATTTTGGTTTTACCGGAACATTTGTTTGGGCGGATCCAACTCATCAACTAGTTTTTGTTTTTTTGTCCAACCGGGTGTATCCATCTGCTGATAATTGGAAAATAAGAGATACCAATCTGCGTGGAAAATTACATGAATTTGCATATAAAGCCATTTTAAAAGATTGATTATGATTTCGAAAGGTAATTACTCTCCAAATTTTATTAACAATCGACCTTATCTTTGGCTCACGGGAATTGTTTTCCTTACGTTTTTTGCTTATATTCAGACTTTTCAGTTTGAATTTATATATAACTGGGATGATGCTGGATATGTTCTTAAAAATGAATACATTAAAAAGATTACTTGGGAAAACATTTGGCTTATGCTAACGAAATTTTACATGAGCAACTATCATCCACTCACGATGCTCTCATATGCGATTGATTATGCCGTTGCTGGTGAAAATCCGACATGGTATCATATAATCAATGTGTTGTTTCATTTAATCAATATAATATTGGTTTTCAAGCTTTTATATAAGATCACCTCAAATAATTATGTAAGTCTAATCATTGCTTTTTTGTTTGCTTTGCATCCTATGCATGTAGAGAGTGTCGCATGGATATCGGAACGTAAAGATGTACTTTATACATTCTTTTTTCTATTAGCTTCGATCATTTATCTTGATTGGCTATCGAATAAAAAATTAATTTCTTATCTCAATGTAACTATTTTTTTCATTTTATCTCTTCTGTCTAAAAGTAACGCTGTAGTTTTTCCTGTTGTTTGTTTTGTTTATGACTATCTAAAACAAAGAAAATTGACGAAATCTGTATTCATTGAAAAATTACCGTGGTTGTTGCTTTCATTTCTTTTTGGGATACTTGCTCTACAAAGCCAAGAAGAAGCTATTCAGAATTTAAAAGATAAAATTGCATGGTGGGAACAACTCTTACTTGTTAACTATGGAATTTTATTGTATCTAATTAAGTTTTTCGTTCCATTCAAACTTAGTGCTTTTCATCCTTATCCTTTGAAGACAGATGATTTCTTCCCTTGGTATATTTATGTATTGCCTTTTTTAAGTCTAATTCTTCTTTCTGCCTACCTAATTTATGGAAGAAAAAATAAAGAACTTACTGCAGGTTTACTCTTTTTTTTCGTCGTAATAGCACCTGTAATACAGTTGGTTCCTGTAGGTGGAGCTTTAATTGCTGATAGGTACACTTACGTACCATACCTAGGATTATCTTTTTCGCTACTTGCTATACTCAATAATTTTAAGCAAACTCAATTAACGAACGTTCTCCTAGGAATTTGGCTAGTTTTACTTGCCCTTTTTACCTGGAATCGTATTGGGTATTGGAAAAACGGAGATGTTCTTTTCACAGATGTACTGAAGAAATATCCCAAAAGTCCTTTTGCATGGAACAATCGAGGCTTTTTGTATTGGGATTATTATGCTATTAAAAAATATAAAGATCATCCTATAAAAAAGGATTTGTACGTTAAAAAAGCTTACGAAGATTATACCCGTGCTATTATGTTAGACACCACATTTTATCAGGCATATCTCAATCGAGCCATTTTGCTCTACAACATCGGGAAACCTGAAGAAGCATTGGCCGATTTTCATAAAGTAATCAGATTTGATCCGCAAAACAAAGATGCTCTCTTAGGACGTGCTAATACACTCAGTACACTGAAGCGTTACGAAGAAGCCATTCCCGATTATGATAGTTACCTTAAGATTCAACCAAACGACGCCAAAGCCATTTTATGGAAAAGTATAGCCTTGGTAAAAACTCATCGTATCGACGAAGGTTTGTTACATCTGCACCGATCGAAAGCATTAAATCCCAAGGATTATGAAGTTTATTACTGGCTAGGACTTGCCCACTTTCATCAACAACGAATGGATTCAGCTATTTATTATTTCGATCTTACTCAACAATATCATAAAAATTTTGCTGAAGTGTGGGATTGGGAAGCTTTAGCCTATCAGCAATTGAAAAACTATGACAAGGCATTGTTCTATTATGACATGGCCATACGACATAATCCTGCCAATTGTGTAAGTCGAATAAACAAAGCATATCTTCTCATTTCTTTAGAAAAGTGGAACGAAAGCCTCGAAGAAATTAAACAAGGGGAAAAATACGGTTGTACTATACCTCCTCAACTTTACCAAAAAATACAACAAAAAACGAAATGATTATTTTACAATATCCCATTCACCATACATTTGATGATAGACAAGTGCTCCCGATTCAGTTGTCCAGGTGGCAAAACCGTTGTAATTCCATCCAAGATAGGGTGAATAGCCACCAGTAAGGGTTGTGATAAGATAACCGTTCCCTACATGACCAAAGTATCGAGCCATATCAGCAGGCCAGGTTTGATCACCTGCCGATGGATCGACAGGCACCCACCCATAATCAGGTAAATAAATTTCAACCCAGCGATGGAAAATATCGTCCATATCGCTTTCTTCACTTCTTTTTACCACTGAACCAGCAAAACGAGTTGGTATGCCTGCTGCTCTACACATAGCTACAAAAACAAAAGAATATTCAGAACAAGAACCAGATCCTCTTGCAAGTACTGTAGGAGCTGGATTCCAACCTCCTACTCTTTCATAATGTAATTTTTGAATGATGTACAAGTATATCTTCCATGCCTTGAAAAATGGGTCTGTTTCAGAGCCAATAGCTTCTTTTACAGCCTGTTGAATAATAGGATTTTTAATGTCGAACTTTTCATCATCTCGCAAGTACAGTTTTTTGATATCTGCAGGTGGCTCTGATGGCTTCTTAGTTTTTTCAGGGAAGAAAAAATAACGCACATCATAAAGGGTCGCCTTTACATTCATTTCAAACGAGGCTTTATGACCGGCTTCTATATTCAAAGCTTGAAAATGTGCCACCCGCTGATTCCAGTCGTCTTTTAAAATTAGAGCTTCGGTGGGAAAATAAGAAATACCACCTTCTATTTCTTGATGAAGAGAATTTTCAGGAATGGCAATATAAAAATTAGCTTCGAGAATTTTTGAAGAACCAAAATTATAAAGTTCATGAATGAATGTTAATTGAACTTTTCTTGGTTTTGATCTTTTCCATTTCTGCCCATCTTTGAGAATGATTTTGTATATACTGTCACTTTGACTGTCCACGACCCAAAGATGATTACTAGCAAAACTTATATCTTGGACATACTCACCTGGTGCATCCAACGTATTTAGCACATAACCATTTTCTGGGTCTACCATGTATATTTCGTTTCGCAGATGATTGGCTATCCAAAGATACTTTCCATCGTAAGCCAATCCTTTGCTTCCAGGTGCAGGATAAGTTAATTCAACAATCGCAGTTCCATCGTTACCATTAAAGCTAATAAGTTTTTTAGAAGCTTCATCAACAGTCCACATGTATTTTCCATCAAATACAATACCCATGGGTCTCGAAAATGGTAATTCTTGCGATTGTAAAATTTTCCCGCTAGCAGTGTCGATTTTGTATAAAAAACCTTGATAGTAATCGTCAATCTTAGGTATCCCCCCTCTTTCGTCAGTAAGCAATAGATATTTTCCATCAAACGCAAGTCCCGTTGGCCAAAATGATGGACAAGGGATTGATCTAACTACGGAACCATCTTCTCTAAGCTTAAAAATTTTCATCGTTTTCTGATCAACAACCCACAGCCATTTACCATCCCAAGCAATACCTGTGCATATTGCACCTGGTGCAGCTAAGGTCAACTTAACTTCGCCAGGGAAGGAGTAAAGTTGGACACAACTAACAAACATAACTACTCCTAAGAAAAAAGAACAAAATTTCATGTTTTTTTTTACAATTATATGTATTTTTTTCATAAATTTTTACTATTTTTGTACAAAAAGTTTTATGAAGAAAATTATATTATTTAATCTTATCATTTTGGGGTTTTGTCACATAGCTCTTTCGCAAGTGACGATTGATTCAATTAAATATGACATTTCTATACGAGACGAAAAACCCATACTTAAAATGCAATTGGTCAATAATCCCCAAGAGTTTTCAAGTTACGATCTTAAAAAATCTTCCGAAATATCTTCATTAGAAGATCAACTTGAACTATTAAGAAAAGAGATAGAAAGATTCGATAATTGCGAATGTCAAGAGAAATATATTTTGCAAAGTAAGATTTCGAAATTAGAAAATTATATAAAAAATTTAAAAGAAAATAAACCATGAAATTGTTTTTTTTAAAAGTCACATTCATAATTGCATTTTTGTTTTACGTTTTCCAATTATCTTCCCAACCATGTTCTTCTATTCAATCCATGACACTTAGTACTCTCTACACATTGACTAATTTGCCAACCACCGGTAATGATTGGTCAAATTATACTGGATGTGCATGGAATGAACCGGGCGATGAGTTTGTTTTTTCGTTTACCGCTCCTGCTGATGGTTACTATAATTTTCTCATGAATCAAACAGCTGGTAATCCTGATTTCTTCCTTATGTCAGCTTGCAGTAATACTTCTACAAATCTTTTGAATGGATGTTGGGACTATGGGACAACTACCCTATATTTAACGGCAGGTACTACTGTTTATTTAATTGTGGATAATGCTGGCTTCCTACCTGCTTCATGTC